>JBEIDU010000001.1:0-82362 GCA_040383345.1 Chitinophagales bacterium
AGGCCTTGTATATTCGTTCGTTTTTATCCTTGAAAGGCTGTATTTCTTTTTCCAATCCTAAACTTTGGCTATCTACCACCGCAAAATCCTCTTCAAAATAGTTCATTTCTACAATAGGATTTCCCAATTTATCACACACCAGCGAACCTCCATCAAAGATAATTTCCGTTTGTGCGCCTACACTGTTGCAATAAAAAATGGGAATTTCATAACGAAGGCAATTTTCTTTTACGATTTGTTTGCGTTCATCCGAATGCGAAAATGAAAAAGGTGACGCCGATAGATTTATCATAAAATCGGGTGCTTGTTTTACCAACTCATCCATAGGCGAAATCTCGTACATAGGATTTTCATTGCCAATATTCCATATATCTTCACAGATGGTAATAGCGATTTTTTTTCCTTTAAACGATACGCATTCAAAGGTTTTATTAGGTTCAAAATATCGATATTCATCAAAAATATCGTAGGTAGGTAACAAAGTTTTGTGAACCGTAGCTACTCGCTGCCCTTGATGCAACATTATAGCAGAATTGAACAAATCTTTACCCTCTGGCTTCTTATTTTTGGTAGGGCTTCCTATCAAAATACCCATTTGATGGCTCAAAGGAAGCAATTCATCCACCGCCTGATTGCATTTTTCGATAAAATCATCCATATCAAAGAAATCGGTAGGCGGATAGCCACATATAGCCAACTCGCTAAATACGATTAAGTCCGCTTGGTGCAAAATGGCTTTTTCTATATCTTGTTTAATTTTGGAAATATTAAACGCAAAATCGCCTAAAATATAATTCTGCTGGGAAAGGGCTATCTTCATAAAAATAATTAACTTCTAATAATGAAAGAACGAGAATTTGAAAAAATATGAATACTTTTCAAATGAACAAAAAGCGCTATCATCATCAATACACTTGCAAAATGAAAATTTTGCCCAGCGATAAAGTACGCGATAAGCACAAGAAAAATCGAAAGTCTCAAAAATTTGCGAAGCTGCAATTGCAATTTTGAAGGTCGGTTCCAAACAAATGCATACACAAGAAATAAGGGATTGAGCCACAAGAGATTGAAATTGAATTTAGTAACGGAATGTTCAGTAAAAAACCATTCGTACCCCAAAAGTATTCCTCCCAATCCTACAAGAGCAAAAATGAGCGTATTGTAGATTTTTGAAGGTAGTGAATCGGTATGAGCAAATCCAAAACTCAAAAAGAGCAAAACCCAACCCAAAAGTACGGGCGTATTTTCAAAAAAACCAAGTTCTGTGTTAGAAGAACCTGCTATAATAGGCTGACTGAGAATGACTAAATTTTGATTTATTTCTGTATTTTTGGACAAATCCAAACTCTTGGCTACATAATCAGGAAGAAAACAATATTCTCTTTCTGTGGCAATCTTATCGGTGCGCACACCTATGCCCAAATCCATACCCCAATCGATAAAAGGAACACTGTTTTTGGCATAGAGATGGATCAATTGCCTGAAACTTTTTGGGGATTCGTCTTTGTAGAAATTTATTTTTATACCTGGACAATTTTTCTCCAAAACTTGAATAATTTTGGTAGCGCAATTGTCATATAAAAAATCGTATCGATAATATTTATTTTCCTCTTTTACATTCCATTTCAGAAAGGTTAAAAGCTTTTGTTTTTGAGTTGGGGTCAAATTAAGTACCTGCTCCGATACACTTCTTTTGCTTAATTCATACTGAAAAAGAAAATCTTCAAACGACTCTTTCCCCAGCATATAGTCGAGTTTTCCATTGATAAATTTAGGGATAAAATTAGGGTCGGAGAACTCAAACATGCCATAATTATAGACTACATCCGTCTTGTTAGCGGTATCCAACACCCTAATAGCCGAATGCCCAAAGGTGCTATATATTTCTTCGCCTTTGCCACAAGTAAGCACACTAATCTGCTGTGAAAATATGCTTTGAATTTGTAGCAAAAAACACAAAGCAAAAATTATAATACGAAGGCTCATATGAGAAAATATAAGCAAAAGTAGCATAAAGCAAATTAATGTAATTTATTTTTTTTTGAAGGTATTTGGCTATTTCATTAGGTTTGTAATTTTTTAAAAGTTTAAAAAACGCATTGATACATTGCAATTCAATTTTTCCTTTTACATTTGCAATGAATTAACCTTTAAAATAGAAATAATTATGTTGACCATAGGCACACAAGCACCAAAATTCAAGATAAAAGACCACAATGGAAATGATTTTAACTTTCCTGTAGCGGGCAAACGCAATATTTTGTTTTTTTATCCAAAAGATAACACCCCGGGCTGCACCGCAGAGGCTTGTAGTTTTAGAGATGGATACGAAGATTTTGTAAAAATGGGTATAGAGGTAATAGGTATAAGTATAGATAGTCAAAAATCGCATTTGAAATTTATTGACAATCAAAATCTACCCTACACATTGCTGTCCGACACCGAAAAAGAAGTTGTAAAACTATACGAAGTTTGGGGCAAAAAGAAATTTATGGGACGTGAATATGAAGGGACTTTTCGTGTGACCTTTGTGGTAGATGCCGAGGGGATGATAGAACACATCATAGAAAAAGTAGATACCAAAAACGCCGCAAGTCAAATAATGGAGTTGGTGAAGTAATTTAAAAATCAGGTTATTAAAGAGTTTAAAAATAAATAATTCGATTGATTTGAAATAATCACCGTACTTTTGCATCCGATTAATAAAAGGCGAAACTCTTCGAGGTTCAAAATTGGGTTTAAGTATTCTAAGAGTTTTGTTGTTTATTAAAATTATTTAATAACAAAAAAACTTTTTTAAAATGAATTTTGAACAACTAGGCTTGAGCGAAGCTACGCTTAAAGCGTTAAACAAATTGGGTTTTACCGAACCTACTCCTATCCAAGAACAATCTATTCCTGCTTTATTGGCCGATGATATCGACTTATTGGGTCTAGCTCAGACGGGTACGGGAAAAACGGCTGCTTTTGCATTGCCGATTATCGAAAAATTAGACGCAAACAATAAGAGTCCACAGGCATTGATTTTGTGCCCTACGAGAGAGTTGTGCTTGCAAATCACTTCTGATATTGAGAAATTTACAGCATTTAGCCCCGAAATTAGAACCGTAGCTATCTACGGAGGTGCTAGTATTGTTACACAAATTAGAGAATTGCGTAGAGGTGTACAAATCATTGTAGCCACTCCGGGTAGAATGATTGACGTAATTGACCGCGGTGAAGTGCGTTTTGGCGATATCAAAATAGTGGTATTGGACGAAGCGGACGAAATGCTTAATATGGGCTTCAAGGAAAGTATCAATCAAATCTTGTCTAAAACACCTGACGAGAAAAATACGTGGTTGTTTACCGCTACAATGCCCAAAGAAATAAAAATGATTACCAAAAAATATATGGACAATCCTATGGAAGTTCAGGTATCGGTAAATAAAGGAAACGACAATATTGAGCACGAGTTTTATCTAGTAAATGCTCGTGACAAATACAATGCCTTGAAACGTTTGGTGGATTACAACCCCGATATTTTTGGAATTGTATTTTGTAGAACAAAAAATGAGACGAAAGAGATTGCAGACCAATTGATTCGTGATGGCTATAATTCGGATGCGTTGCACGGGGATTTGACCCAACAACAACGTGATATAGTAATGAACCGATACAGAGAAAGATCGCTTCAATTATTGATAGCAACGGATGTAGCGGCAAGAGGTATAGACGTAAGCGATGTAACCCACGTAATCAATTATGCACTTCCTGATGACCTAGAAAGCTACACGCACCGAAGTGGTCGTACGGCTAGAGCGGGCAAAAAAGGAGTTTCGATAGCTATCATTACCAAAAAAGACATTGGCAAAATCAATGAAATAGAGCGTATGATAGGCAAGAAATTTGTAAAATCTACAGTACCTACAGGTTTTGACGTATGTGAGAAACAATTGTTTTCAATTATAGACAAGGCCAAAGCAGTAGTGGTAAACGAAGAGCAAATGGAGCCTTATATGGAGAAAATCAATGCGGCTTTTGAAGGACTTGAAAAAGAAGAAATCATCAAACGTTTTGCTTCATTGGAGTTTAATAGATTTTTGGATTATTACAAAAATTCTCAGGATTTGAATATGAGCGATACAGCAAGAAGAGAGCGTGGCGAAGGCGAAAGAGGTGCTCCACAGGCACAGCCAGGATTTACTCGTTTCTTTATCAATGTAGGCGATATGGACGATTTGAGAAGAGGCGATTTATTGAAATTTGTGTGCGACAACTCTAATGTAAAAGGAACCGCAGTAGGTAAAATAGATATGAAAGGTATGTACAGCTTTTTTGAAGTAGAAAGTGCATTTCAAGGTCAAATCTTGAGCGGATTGAAAGGCTTGACTATGAACGGCCGAAGTGTTCGTGTAGACGTAGCAGGTGCTGAAGGTACTGGCGGCGGCGAACGAAGAGAACGCAGTGGTGGATTTGGCGGTGAGCGCAGAAGCGGTGGCTATAGCGACAGAAGAAGCGGTGGCTATGGCGACAGAAGAAGCGGCGGTGGCGATAGAAATAGTAGCTTTGGTGGCGAACGTAGAGAGCGTAGTGATAGAGGCGGTTTTGGCGGTGGCGAGCGCAGAGGCGGTGGCGACAGAAACAGTAGCTTTGGTGGAGAAAGAAGAGAGCGTAGCGACAGAGGTAGTTTTGGTGGAGGCGATAGAATAGAAGCTTTGGCAATGACCGCAATAGTTCTTTTGACACGAATAGAAACGCTGGATTTGATAAAAAAGAGTCTTCGTCAAGCGCTGACAAACCAAAAAGAAGAGAAAATAAATTCCCTTATTCTTTGGACTAAACATTGAGCTAAAACTGGAAATTTCCCCAATTTGATTTCCTATTTTTATAGATAATATTGAAAAGCAACTAATTAATTAGTTGCTTTTTTTATGTGGGGGAAAATGATTTTTTCAAAATTTACATTAGTGAAAATAAAAGAAGAAAACAACGCTACCCTATCCTTTCCAGTTTAGATTTTGCAGATTCGCTGCTGGATATATTTGAAAATTCTATGATTAGGTGCTGTGGCGTTTGTTTCATATTGATACCTACAGGATTATTGGACACAAACTGGAGCAATTTCCCAAAAATATCGGATTGATAATATCTCGAATCTTGATTTTGTATCAAATAGCATTTCATCTTGCCATTTTTGAGAATAATTCGTTCTATCCCTAGCTTTGTAGCCACCCATTTGAGACGAATGGCATTGCAGATTTCAAATACTTGTGGCGGAAATTTTCCAAATTTATCTTTCAATTGCGTGAGATATTTTTGCATTTCGTCTTCATTATCTATTTGATTGAATTCGGTATAAATATTCATACGCTCCTGACTTTGAGGAATATATTCGTCAGGAATGAATAAATCAAAATCACTTTCGATGACACAATCTTTTGCATAGACAATATCTTCCGCTTTGGTTTCGTACAAATCGCTGTATTCGCCTTCTTTAAGTTCGGTTATCGTTTCGTCCATAATTTTCATAAAGGTATCGTAGCCAATATCTGAAATAAAACCACTTTGTTCGCCCCCCAATAGATTTCCTGCACCACGCATGTCCAAATCGCGCATGGCTATTTGGAATCCACTGCCCAGTTCGGCATTTTGTTCAATGGCTCTAAGTCTTTGTTTGGCTTCGTTGGTAAGGGAATGAATATTGGGACACAAAAGGTAGCAATACGCTTTTTTATTGCTACGTCCCACACGTCCACGCATTTGATGCAAATCGCTCATCCCAAATTGGTGTGCGTTATTGATAATAATGGTATTGGCATTAGGAATATCAATCCCCGATTCAATGATATTGGTACTAAAAAGGACATCATACTTTTTATCCATAAAATCCACAAAAATCTCTTCCAATTTATCGCCATCCAATTGCCCATGCGCCAAAACCATTTCTACATTGGGCATAATATTTTGTAGTGTAGCTTTGAGCTGTTCCAATTCTTTGATTCTATTATTGACAAAGAAAACTTGTCCGCCACGAAACACTTCGTTTTCGATAATTTCTTTTATAAATTCAGGTTCAAACTGTGCTATCTCGGTATAAACAGGAATTCGATTTGGCGGAGGTGTTTGGATAAGGCTATAATCTCGAGCGCCCAAAAGCGAAAACTGCAAAGTTCTAGGAATAGGTGTAGCTGTAAGCGTGAGCGTATCTACATTGAGCTTAAATTGCTTCAACTTTTCTTTTACTGCTACTCCAAATTTTTGTTCTTCATCAATAATTAAAAGTCCCAAATCCTTGAATTTGACTTTATCACCCACAAGCGCATGAGTACCAATGAGAATATCGATTTTTCCTGCTTCTAAATCAGCAAAAATTTCTTTTTTTTGTTTTGCGGTTTTGAATCGATTGATAAATTCCATACGGCAGGGCATTTCTTTCAACCGTTCTTTGAACGTACGATAATGCTGAAACGCCAAAATAGTAGTAGGTACCAAAACCGCCACTTGCTTGCTATCCGCTGCGGCTTTAAAGGCGGCACGGATGGCTACTTCGGTTTTCCCAAAACCTACATCGCCACATACCAATCTATCCATTGGTATTTCTTTTTCCATATCGGCTTTTATGGCTTGAGTAGCTGTAGCTTGGTCGGGTGTGTCTTCGTATTCAAATGAGGATTCGAGTTCGTACTGCATATAAGTATCGGGCGAATAGGCAAATCCTTTGCTAGCCTTACGTTTTGCATACAATTTTATCAAATCTTCGGCAATATCTTTGATGCGTTTTTTGGTTTTTCGCTTGATAGCCTGCCAGCTATCGCTTCCTATTTTGTTCAATTTAGGTTCAAGACCTTCTTTCCCTACAAATTTACTGATTTTGTACAACGAGTTTACATGCACATAAAGGATGTCATTATTGGCGTAGATGAGCCTAACGGCCTCTTGTGTATGTCCATTGACTTCTAGCTTTTCCAATCCCGAAAATCGTCCTACACCATGATCGATATGCGTAACAAAATCGCCTGGCTTCAATTCTTTGATGGATTTGAGCATAATTGCCTGTGCCGATGTTGCATTTTTCTTTGTAAAATCTACTTTCTTGAAACGCTGAAATATTTCGTGCGATGTGAAAAATACTCTTTTCAATTCTGCATCTACATATCCTTTTACAAATTCGCCTTGTGTTTTTTGATACACAATATTTTTGCTCAAATCTCTAAAAATAGCGTCGTATCGATCAAATTGTTTTTCGTCCTCGCACATCAAATGGACTTCATAGCCTTCCTCTTGAAATCGTTCAATTTCTTGACACAATTTATTAAAATTTTTATAAATCAACGGTGCAGGCTCCAAAGGGGTTCTTGGAAATGTATCTATTTCAGACTTTATAGACACTTGATGCTGAAGCTCATAGACATGTTTAAAATGCTCGAGAAGTTTCAAATCGGATTTTTTGATGATATAGTCTTTTGGCAATTCTTTGAGTACATCTTCGGGCGTATGTTCGTTGAAAAACTGAATAGCCTCTTGTACACGAGCTGCCATTTTTTTAGATTCATAGACCCAAAAATGAGTTTGGGTAGGCATAACTTCAAAAATACTTTTGAGAATCGTTTCCTTGTTTCGAGTTACGTTAGCGCTCAAAATCAAGGAGTCCAACGTATCAATTGACAACTGATTTTCTATATCAAACGTCCTAATTTCTTCAATTTCGGTATCGAACAACTCCATTCTATAAGGCAATGCATTGGCATATGAATACACATCAATTATATTTCCTCTTACCGCAAATTGACCATATTCATAAACAAAGGGAACTCGATCAAAGCCCATTTCCTCGCAGAGTTCTATGAATTTTTGGACATGAATATTTTCTCCTTTTTTATAGGCTTTTGAAAATTTTTGTGTTTCGGCTATTTTCTCTATCAAAGCTTCGGGATAGGTCAATGCTACGATATCTTGATGTTTTTGCAAGCTATCTATCGCTACCATTCTATCGCTCACTTTATTTTTTGAAATGTAGGAATACTTATTCTTTGTCTCTGTGGTCTGCTCCAGCAGCATAAAAGGTAAATCGGAACGCAAGACCTTCCAATCGCTCATAATTTCTAGGGCTTGCTCTCTATCTTTGAGAACAATAATATGTTTTCCTTTTAGATTTTTGACAATAGCATGCAGAAATACACTATCAAACGAGTGATTTTGGAATAAAATCTGAAAAGGAGTCGCTGAATTATAATGATTTAAAACTGCCTGAACTCGCTGATCTTGCGTATAAAAAGAAAACATCTATATTAAATAAAAATAAGGGGCAAAAGTACACAATTTTTATTGAAAAAGACACAACCTATCAAACAAAAAATTAGCTTTTTGGTTTAAAATTAGTTTTTAACTCCTTTTGTTCTTTTTATTAACGCATATCTAAATATTCATAGCCTTTGTAGTCTTTTTCTAGAAAACTAAACAAACTTGAAGCCACGGCTTTGTTCTCTTCTCTTGAAGAAATGGCATAACTGACACGCACACCCGAGCGCTCATAGATTTTTGAGCCCATTACAACATTATCTTTTGTATTAATAGTCAAATCAATTTTAAAAATATTAGAATTTTTTTCTAATGGAATGAGCTCCAATATCTTCACATTTGCTTTCAATACTTCTTTCACTCTATATTTAAAAAGTTTCTTATAATTTTTTATAAAATCAAAGGGCGTTTCTACTTTATTTTTCTTCGCCAATGGATTTATTTGAACTTCTTTGGTTTCATGATTAATATTAGCAATCGATTTACCATCCGATTTTATATCTAATTTATTGATATTAATATAAAATTGATTGCCTTTTACTATATATTGACCCGAAAAATTTTCTTTTTTGGTAGAATTGGGGACATCTATCGTAGCATTATATTTGAAACTATACGACATTAATTTTCCATAACGAATATGGAGTGCCTCTAATATTTGTTGTGCTTCCATATCAATATTTCTTGAATCTTCAGACTTAATGGAATTCACTTTCGATTGTGGCTCAGCTTTCACATACAAAGAAGGATATATGAATCCAAGCAACAATATTATAACTATAAAATATCTCATCAATTTAAAAATAATCAACAAATATAACTACCTTAGCATAGAAATAGTCTATAAAATAAAAATTTTATAAAAAGGAGAAATTTTCTATTAAAGTATCCTAAAATGGACTTTCTTCATCCAAATGTTCGGCAGCGCTGTCATTTTGCCTAGAATAAGGCTCAATTTTCCATGCGCGCACTTCGGTATAATATCGTCCATTGTGCTCTCTGCTTTCTATATCAATGCTTGACTGAATGGCATCGCCTACGTTGTATCTGAATTGAGCTACACCTTCACCTCTTACCGATAGGCAGACTTTACGGGGAATTTTAGCAAATGTTTCCATTACAAACTCTCTTTTTCTCCACTTTCCATTAGAACTTTCGCCCGATTGTTCATCAAAAATTTGAATAATTTTTCCTTGTAAATACATAACAATTAACTAGTTAATGAATTACAAATATAAAGTTTTTTTTATTTAATTCAATATTTTTTAATATTTTATGCTAAATTTGTAAACTTTAAATCTAAAAAAATAGGCCATTTATGAATAATTTGTATAATAAGTACGCGCACTTACTCACTAATTATTGTTTAGAAGTACAAAAGGGAGATAAAGTGCTTATCAAATCTACTTATTTAGCCGAACCACTTTTAATTGAATTACTAAAAGAAATAACGAGAGCAGGTGGACATCCTGTATTGGATATAGAAATTCAAAAATATGAATCTTCGCTACTTTTGAATGCAGAAAAACATCAATTGGACTGGGTAAATCCAGCTACAAAATATTGGAACGAAAACTTTGAATGTTTCTTATATATTCGTGCGCCTTTTGATCAAAAAGATACAACACCTGTAGACCCTGCAAAAAGACAAGCTGTAAAAGAAGCCCACAAAGAAATTCATAAAACATATATGGCTCGAACAGGCAATCGTTCTATGCGAAGAAGCTTATGTCAATTTCCTACTGCGGCTAGTGCTAAAGAAGCCGGAATGACCTTGGAAGATTATGAAAAATTTGTTTTTGATGCCTGCAATTTATTTGATGAAAATCCATTAGCTGCATGGCAAAATTTTGGAAAAAATCAACAAAAAACGGTAGACTATCTCAATTCAAAATCAAAAATTAGATATGTAGGTTCAAATATAGACATTACTTTTAGCGTAAAAGACCGTTTATGGATAAATTCAGATGGAAAAACCAATATGCCAAGTGGCGAAATTTATACTGCTCCAGTAGATGACAGTATGAATGGATGGGTATTGTTCACATTACCATCGGTTTATATGGGCGAGCGAGTAGAAAATGTACGATTGGAGATAAAAGATGGCTATATAGAAAGCTGGACCGCAACAACGGGAAAAGAATTTTTGGACAAAATTTTTGAAATACCAGGCGCAAGACGTTTTGGCGAAGCAGCCATCGGTACTAATTATAAAATTCAACGTGCAACAAACAATATCCTTTTTGATGAAAAAATAGGCGGAACAATACACTTAGCTATTGGCGATGCATACAAACAATGTGGCGGTGTCAATGAAAGTTCTATCCATTGGGATATGATTACAGATATGACGGATGGCGAAATCTATGCCGACGATGAATTGTGCTACAAAAACGGTAAATTTATAGTATAATCATATGCTCCTATGACACTTAATCAAGCATTTATCTTCAAAATTATCAAATTTGGCATTGTAGGATTCCTCGGATTTGTCATTGATTTTGGACTTACTTTTGTTTTTAAAGAAAAATTAAAAATGAATAAATTTGTAGCAAATGCATTGGGTTTTCTAATAAGTGCCTTAGTTAATTTTACGGTCAATAGAATGTGGACTTTTGAAAATCACAATCCCGATTTAGCATTACAATTAGGAAAATTTATGGCCATAGCCAGTGTAGCATTAATGCTCAATAGTTTGATTATTTATATACTCAATGGCAAAATTCGAATCAATTTCTATGTGAGCAAAATCATAGCAGTACTTTTTGTGATGTTTTACAATTTCATTATGAATTCATTATTTACGTTTGTCAAATAAGAATTAATGGCACATATTGCACTCTATTTTGGTTCGTTCAATCCTATACATACAGGGCATTTGATTATAGCAGAATCCATATTGCTCCAAAAAGAGATAGACAAAGTCTGGTTTGTAGTATCACCTCAGAATCCATTTAAAAAAAGCCAAGGATTGCTCAATGAAACCAGCCGTTTTTTTCTCACGCAACTCGCGGTAGAAAACAACGAACATTTTGGGGCTAGCAATATAGAATTTTCGCTTCCCAAACCTAGCTTCACTATAGATACACTTACCTATTTGAAAGAAAAATACCCTTCACATACCTTTTCGCTTCTAATGGGAGGGGATAATTTGGAACATTTTGCGAAATGGAAAAACTATGAAACCATACTAGAAAACTATAAAATATATGTATACAAAAGACCCGATGCATCTAATGAAAATAAAATCAATCATCCCAATATCATCATTTTGGATGTACCGATGATTGAAATTTCTTCAACACTTATTCGTTCTCGAATTCAAAATAAAGAATCGATACGTTATTTAGTTCCTGATGTGGTAAGGGAAGAAATAGAAAAAAGTAGTTTTTATAAATAAGTGTCTTTTGTAACTTTAGTAGCATACAAAACAATAAAATCATCTTAATATTGCTAATAAATTTCTAAATATATGAACCCATCCGAAGAAAAAGAGCATGAATTGAGAGCACAAGATGCCATGTGTGTCAATGAAAGTGAAACTAAAGAACTCTGGTATGCCAATCTAAAATACCTGTTGGTTGGAATTGCTTTTGGAATCATATTTGTAAAGGCTGAAATTATCAGTTGGTATCGTATTCAAGAAATGTTTCGCTTACAATCTTTTTTCATGTATGGTGTAATAGGAAGTGCAGTAGCTGTTGGCGCTATCTCTGTATTTGTTCTCAAAAAATTCAATGTCAAAACACTAGATGGTGAGAAAATTATTTTTCAAAACAAAGAATTCAATAAAGGAAATATTATCGGTGGACTCATCTTTGGTTTTGGTTGGGCGATAACGGGTGCTTGTCCTGGACCACTTTTTGCTCAAATCGGCTCTGGCGAAACGGTTATTGCCGTTACATTTTTAAGTGCCGTAGCGGGTACATGGGTTTATGGCTTATTGAGAGATAAATTGCCTCATTAGCATACTTCAAATTCAAAGATTTTATCTTCTTCAAGAAAAGCTTCATACTTTTCACTAATAGATACTTTACCTACGCCTTTTGGAGTACCCGTGTAGATTAAATCGCCAGTCTGGAGTGTAAAATATCTAGATACCTCTGCGATGATTTTATCAAAGCTATAAATCATATCTTTAGCAAATCCATGCTGAACGGGTTCATTATTTTTTGTAAACGTAAATTGCAAATTATCTATATCTAAATCTTCTTTTTTTATAAATTTGCCTACAATAGCGGAATGGTCAAAGGCTTTTGCTTTTTCCCATGGAAGTCCTTTTTCTTTTAATTGCTGCTGAAGATCGCGTGCCGTAAAATCCACTCCCAAGCTAATTTCTTGATAATATGTATTCGCAAATTTCTCTGCAATATGCTTTCCATTTTTACAGATTTTGAGTACAATTTCACATTCATATTGCATGTTTTCTGAAAAATTTGGCAAAAACCATTTTTCTTTGTTGGGGTTGAGAGCGGTATTGGGTTTTAGAAAAATTACCATATCGCTTGGCACTTCATTTCCCAATTCGGCTGCATGTTCCGCATAATTTCTTCCTATACAAATGATTTTCATTCTGAATTTCTTTTGTGCAAATCTAATTTATTTATACTATATCACTTCTAAATTATCCTAAAAAATTAACTTTACCTATCAAAAAATTATAAAATGTTAAATAGTTAGAAAAAGGCTCAAGTTTAGCTATTTTGCAATACTTTTGCGCTATGTCAGAAAAAAACATATATATTCTTTGTATAGAAACAGCTTCAGAAACACTGTCATTAGCTCTTTCAAAAAATGGAGAATGCATCTATTCATATATCGAATTGGAAAAACAGAGTCACGCAAAAAACATAACATTGGCAATTCAGCAATGTATGAATGAGACTAAGATCTCGTTTCAGGAATTAGGTGCTGTGGCTTTAAATCAAGGGCCTGGATCTTTTACAGGGCTTCGTGTAGCTTCAAGTACAGCAAAAGGGCTTTGTTTTGCGCTCAAAATCCCTTTTATAGCGATAGATGGACTTAAAGAACATTGCAAAACACTTCAAAAAGAACAATATCCCTCTCAAAATTGTTTTTTACTTCTAGATGCCCGACGAAATAATTTCTATTATACATACTGTAATACAAATGGGAATCCGATGATTGACTCAACATTTGATTCCTTTGAAAATATAGAAAACATAGCCAACAATATTGGGAATTCTGTCCTTGTAAAAAATACGGATTTTCAAGAAATCCCAATTTTGAATGCGAGAAATATGTGCGAGGAAGCCTATAAAGTATTCCTTGCTTCAGACTTTAAAGACATCAGACTTTTTGAACCTAATTATATTATTAATAATTATGTAAAAACAAATTTGTGATGATATCTCCCAGTCTACTGACGAAATACAGAAAAACATTTTTAAAAATTCGTTCGCTACAAAACAAACATCGATTGTATTTTTTCAACCTTATCGATGCACAACCTGAAATTAACGTAGGCGATTTGACCGAAAAATCGGGCTTTGACCAAGCACTAACCAGCCAATTTATAGCCATATTGCGCAAAGCGGGATTTGTAAAAACCCGAAGAGATGGCCGAACTATTTTCTACAGTACACATAAATCTGAGGTATGTAAACTTATTACGTTAGCTACAAGTATTTTATCGTCAAAAAAAGTAGAATTTGATGCTATGACTTCTGCTAATCTGCTATCCACAAATTATAATGCCATAATGAGAATACATAATATTTTAAAAATATTGTTAAATAAAAATCGGCTTTATATACTAGATTATGTATTGGAGAATCCAAATAAATCTATAAAACAAATAACTGAAGAACTAGGCATGAAACGAGGCATGGTATCCCTTTCTCTAAAAATGTTTTGCAATATACAATTCATGATTTATGAAGAACATCATACAATCATGCAGTTCAAAATTAATAAGCCCTTTTTTGAAAAATTTAATGAAGCTATAGAAGAATATTTATAAAATTTTAAATACTTTACTTCTTAAATATTGAATTATTCGGTAACAAAAGTTGACAAAACAAAGGTAAATAAGGTAAAATAAAAGAAATACCAAAAATAAAAAACCCCCATAAACATTGAGTTTCGGGGGCTTTATAAAATACTATTGGTACACCGTAGGAGAATCGAACTCCTCTTGCCAGGATGAAAACCTGAAGTCCTAACCGATAGACGAACGGTGCATTTACAATCTTTCTATATTAAAATTGCGAGTGCAAAGATAATGTCTTTTTTTTAAGTGTCAAGCATTTTTTTTCAAAAAGTTAATTTTCTTGATATTTTCGCCATAACATAATGGCTATCATCATGAAAATTATATTGGGAATCCACACGGCCAATAAAGGATATAAATGTGCTTTTATAGCAAAAGAAATAGAAAATTTTTGGATTACCTCAAATAAAGAACAAAGCGTAATACCTATCATCAATTGTATGCCCATACCTCCTCTTATTTTTTTGGAAGCGAGAGTAGCACCAATAATTGTAAGAATAATTATACCAAAACAATTTGCCGTTCTACGATATAATTCACTTTCAAAATCTGCCGTATTTTCTACTCCTTGTGCTTTTAAATCAGCTATTTTATCAATAAGCTCTGTCCTATTTAATTCTTCTATATACGTCCACCGCTTGACAAAAACAGTAGGATCCAACACTATTCCCGTATTCAAAGACTCTCCTTTAGTCAGCACTTCTTTTCCATTGTCAAATTGTCTTTTTATATAATTTTTCAAAGTCCATGTTTGAGTCAATGTATCCCATACCGCTCGTTCAGCCAAATATTTTGACTTTAGAACGCCATTGGATATTTCTTCTACCGAAACCGTGGTTGCTGTTTTTATAGAATTATCATATAACCTAAAATAAACATAGGTACTATCGTTTATTTTTCTGTGCAAATGATCGCTAGATAAGACGGGTTGATAGGCAATATATTTGTTCTCGAAGGCCAATCTCTTTTTATTGGTATTTGGCACTACATAATTATTTGCAAACCAAAGCAAAATAGCTATTAACGTACTGGAAAATATATAAGGGAACAAGAAACGTTTGAAGCTCATGCCACTATTGAACATGGCCACAATTTCGGAGCGTCCTGCTAGCTGCGACGTAAAAAAAACAACCGTAATAAAAACAAAATATGGCCCTAAAAGCGCAATAATATAGGGGATAAAATTGAGATAAAACTCAATAGCAACTTGCTTTACAGAAAGATCATTTTTTAAAAATTTATCTATATGCTCCCCAATATCTATCGTAATAGCAATAGAAACAATTAGCAAGAGTGTAAAAGCAAAACCATACAAAAACTGCTTTATTATATAGCGATCAAGAAGACAGAAATAGTTCAAAGGGTTGTTTTAAATTAGAAAAGGCAAATATAATATGTTCTAAATGGAGATTCGTGAGTTTTTAGCTACCCTTTACATTTTTGACCATATTTTCGATAATATCCCATTCAGAATTTGATACATCATTCAAGAGATTGAACTGTCCAGCACCTTGAAGCCATTCACCACCATCTATAGTTACTACTTCCCCATTGATATAATCGGAATAATCCGAAACTAAAAAAGCTACCAAATTTGCTAATTCCTGATGATCACCCACACGTTTCAATGGATTCCTGGCACCTAGATCAAATTTCTTCGCCATTTCGCCTGGCAATAATCGTTCCCAAGCACCCTTGGTAGGAAATGGACCTGGTGCTACGGCATTAAACCATATATTATACTTTGCCCATTCAACAGCTAAGCTACGAGTCATAGCCAATACCCCAGCTTTGGCTGTAGCAGAAGGCACTACAAAAGCACTTCCTGTCCATGCATAGGTAGTGACAATATTCAAAACTTTTGCTTTTTCAACCTTATTCTCTATCCAATGTTTCCCAAACTCCATGGTACAATTCACGGTTCCTTTAAGGACAATATCTATTATGACTCCAAAAGCTCTTGCGCTCAATCTTTCCGTAGGACTTATAAAATTTCCAGCTGCGTTATTTATTAAAATATCTACTTTGCCAAATGCATTCAATGTCTCTTTCAATAAATTGGTTATTTGCAAATGTTCTCTAACATCACATGCTATTGCTACACATTTTCCTCCCGTTTCGGCTTGTAATTCCTTCGCCGTTTTTTCTAAAACATCTAGTTTTCTACTAGTTATGACCACATGTGCCCCTAACTCCAGTAGATACTTACTCATAGCGCGTCCCAAACCTGTTCCGCCACCCGTAACTACTGCCACCTTTCCTTTCATAGAATCTTCTTTCAACATGCCTGTATGCTTCATAATGACTAGATTTTTATATTTTAAAACAAAAATAGGGATAAAATTTCTAAATTTACACAATATAATATTTTTAGTACGGTCAATACAAAAGCACTTTCTATGATTCTATCTTTTTTTAAGAAAATTTCACTTACCAAATGGATATTTATTTGCATGATTATGGGAATATTATTCGGATATTTCTTTCCAAATATTGCAGTTGAATTGAAATTTGTATCCCCAATATTTTTAAGATTGGTCAAAAGTATAGTTGCTCCTTTAATTTTTGCAACCATTGTGATGGGAATAGCGCATCATAGTAACCTGAAAGATATAGGAAAATTAGGCTTTAAATCCATATTGTATTTTGAAATTGTAACCACATTGGCCTTATTCATTGGTCTTGCGGCCATCAATATTACCAAAGCAGGCGAGGGAATTGTATTGCCTCCTTCTATAGAAAAGGTAGAAACGATAAAAGCTAAGACGTTTAAAGAACATCTGATCGAAAGTTTTCCCGAAAATATTGCTAAATCCATAGCAGAAGGGCAAATGCTTCAAATTGTAATTTTTAGCATTCTGTTTGGTATAGGATTGGCATTGGCTCCAGAAAATACCAAAACACATATGATGAATTTCTCGGAATCGTTGGCAGAAACGATGTTCAAAATGACGGGAATTATAATGTATTTTGCTCCTGTCGCCGTAGGATGTGCCATGGCATATTCCGTAGGACATGTAGGTATTCAAATTTTGAAAAATCTAATGTATTTAGTTTTGACGTTATACGGAGCACTTCTTGTGTTTATAGTTGTGGTATTAGTTCCTATTGCCTTATTTTTCAAGATAAATATCAAAAAATTGGCTCATCATATTTCCGAACCCGTGTCAATAGCATTTGCTACAACAAGCTCAGATAGTGCTTTGCCCAAATTGATGCAAGCACTGGAAAAGATGGGATGTAGCCGAAAAATTGTATCTTTTGTATTGCCAATGGGCTATAGTTTCAATCTAGATGGAACTACTTTATATTTAAGTTTAGCCACTATTTTTGTAGCACAAGTTTCCAATATAGACCTTACCTGGGGGCAACAAATCAGTATATTATTAACCTTAATGCTTACAAGCAAGGGGGTGGCAGGCGTGCCCAGAGCATCGCTAGTAATTCTTTTGGGGATGGCGAGTAGTTTAAATCTTCCACTCGAACCTATTTTTTTAATTTTTGGAATAGACGAACTCATGGATATGGCGCGAACGAGTACCAATGTAATTGGAAATAGCTTGGCTACATGTGTTATTGCAAAATCAGAAGGCGAATTACAGGAATTATAAAAAAAAGCCCAGAACATAAATTCTGAGCTTTGAAATATCGAAAAATTAAATTACTTTTAATTTTTGTACATAGCACTTTTTACTGCTTGCATGACTTTTGAAACATTGGGCATATATGCCTCTACTAAATTAGCTGCATAGTGCATAGAACTATCTGCTCCCGTAACCCTTTTTATAGGTGCATCTAAATAATCAAAAGCATGTTTTTGAACTTGATAGGTAATTTCAGAAGATATACTTCCAAAAGGCCAGCTTTCTTCTACTATTACAAGACGATTTGTTTTCTTTACAGAATTCACAATTGTATCAATATCTAAGGGTCTGATCGTTCTCAAATCTACTACTTCCACATTAATCCCTTCTTTCGCTAATTCTTCAGCTGCCGCCAAACTTACTTTCACCATTTTATTAAAAGAAACGATAGTACAATCTGTACCTTCACGTTTCACATCTGCTTTACCTATTGGGATATAATATTCTTCATCAGGTATATCACAATTATCTGAATACATAACCTCACTTTCCATAAAAATTACGGGATCTGGATCTAATATTGCTGATTTCATCAATCCTTTAGCATCATATCCATTTGAAGGTGAAATTACTTTCAATCCTGGTACATTTGCATACCAGCTTTCAAAAGCCATACTATGTTGAGCACCTAATTGACCCGCACTTCCGTTTGGACCTCTAAAAACGATAGGACAACTAAATTCACCCGCACTCATTGCAAGCATTTTAGAAGCATGATTTACAATCTGATCAATAGCTAATAATGCAAAATTCCATGTCATAAACTCAATGATAGGCTTTGTACCATTCACAGCAGCACCAACTCCTATTGCCGCAAAACCAAGCTCTGCTATAGGTGTATCAATAACTCTATTTGGACCAAATTCGTCCAACATTCCTTGACTTACTTTGTAAGCACCATTATACTCAGCTACTTCTTCTCCCATCAAGAAAACAGATGGGTCTTTGCGCATTTCTTCGCTCATAGCTTCTCGCAATGCATCTCTAAATTTAATTTGTCTCATTATATTTTAGATTTATAAATTATTTGAAATTTGTTCAGCAATAGATTTAAACTCTTCATTGCTAAACTTTAATTTTTCATTTGCAAAGTTAATATCATTTACATTATTTATTGGAATTAAATGCACATGAGCATGAGGCACTTCTAATCCAATTACATTCATCCCTACTCTTTCACATGGTATTGCCTTTTTAATTACTTTAGCTATTTTTTTTGAAAATGACATCAATTCTTGATAATCTGAATCTTCCAAATCAAATATCAAATCTACTTCTTTTTTTGGGACCACAAGTACATGCCCTTTTTGTAATGGAAAAATATCTAAGAATGCATAGCAAAATTCATTTTCAGCAATTTTATATGAAGGAATATCTCCTTGAATAATTTTGGTGAATATAGATGACATGCGATTAACTATTTTGAAATATCCAAAATTTCATAGTCTATAGGACCAGCAGGTGTAGTAATATTAATTTTATCCCCTTTTTTATGTCCTAATAATGAACGACCAATAGGTGAAGAAACGGATAATTTTCCTACTTTTACATCGGCCTCAATTTCTGATACAATTTGATAATTAAACTCTTTATTTGCTTTTAAATTTTTAACCTTTACATTGGTCAAAATACTTACGGTACTGGTATCTATATCGTTAATATCTAACAGCCTAACATTTGTTAGAGCAGTCTCTAGCATAGCAATTCGTTTTTCCAATTTTGCTTGCTCTTCTTTAGCAGCGTCATATTCAGCATTTTCACTCAAGTCGCCTTTTTCTCTAGCCTCGGCCAATGCAGCACCTGCTTCAGCTCTTCCCTCCGTTTTTAGAAACTGTATTTCAGATTTTAATTTTTCAAAACTTTCTTTTGTTAAAAAAACATTAGACATATAATAGATAATTTATGTAGTTTAAAAAAACAGAGACGTTCCTTTTTTCAAAGAAACGTCTCCGATATAATTTTGCAAATATAGAACTATTTTATCAATATAAGCTCAATTCTATTATTTGCTTCCTTTCCTGTTTCCGAATCATTAGATTCAATAGGCGAAGTATCTCCTTTGGCTTCTGTTTCAATTTTAGCAGTAGGAACACCCTTATCAGAAAGTAGTTTCTTGATTGCTTCCGCTCTCTTCGTAGCAATTTCCATATTAGATACTGCATACTTACCATTATCTGTATGAGAAACTATTTTAATTTTTGTAAATGTAGCATCAGCTAAATTTGCAGCTATTCTTGTGGTTGTTCTCAATCCTATTTTCTTAATTGAATCAGTTCCCATGATGAATTTAAGACTTTTTGCATCTTCTTTCAAATCATTCTCTAATGAGTTGACAGGAGCCGCTTCAATTGAAGTAGTGGAAGATGGTGTAGTCGTTTTTGGAGCTACTTTTGCAGGCTCTGTTTTTGGAGCATTTGTTTTTGGTGTAGATGGAGTCTCTTTAATAGCATTTGCTGGGGCACTTGTATTTTTCAAATTCCCATCATCTACCAATGTAATTTCCACACGTCTATTGATCTGACGGCCTACTTCCGTTTTATTATCTGCAATAGGTTTTTCTTGACCAAACCATTCTACATTGATTGCATTTTCAGGAATTGATTTTGAAGCTATCAAATACTTAGCCACAGCTATCGCTCTATTTTTAGAAAGTGCCATATTATTCTCAGGCTTACCCATTTCATCGGTATGGCCTATTACATTAAATTTATTTTCTGGGTAATTACGCATTAAATCGCCAATTACATCCAAAGCACCCATACCCTTCAAGGTTAATTGAGTACTTGCTGTTTTAAATTCGATACGTTGTGCAAAATCTTTAAACATTTTATTTACATCTCTATATTGAATTACCGTTTCAATTTTTGGAGGTAATTGAACTAAAACAGTGTCTATTCTTGTTTCAATTTTTGGCTTTTCAATTGGTTTAGCCTCTTTAATTACATCCGCTATAGCTAATTTTTTCACTTCATAATCATCGCAAATACCTTTTGACAACATGTATGTAAATCCAACATTATGTGTACCTGCAAAAACCCATGATGGTCTATAATTATAGCTTATTTCTAAAACTGATGGATTTTTTGACTTACTCATAGGAACATCTATTGAAAACCCAGCAGCAATACCCATATGAGCTCTTCTTGTTGTTTCTTTATCAATACCGTTTGTTTGGTACAAATATCCAAATCTGAATGCAAATCTTTCTCTATAGGCATACTCAGCACCTACTCCATAATCATTTTCAATAAAAGGATTATAAATAAAACTTCCAGATAATGAAAGTCTATGGGCAGGTCTACAAAAAAGATCTTTTGTTTCTGGCATCTTTCCAAAATATAAATCTTTTGTAAAGGCAATAGAGAACTGTGTAGGTAATTCAAATTTAGCCGCTCTTAAATTGTATGGAATTTCATAACTAGCACTACCAGAAGCCGGACGCTTTATTGTAAGACCATCTCCAGAATACTGCATAGGAAATCCAATATTTCTAATATGTACTCCAAAATGAATATCATCTAATTCACCTGTTGTGTATTGCAATCCTGCATCTAATGCTGCACCCGTTGCACTTAAATTACTAATTCCTTCACTTATAAGTTTCAATGTAACGCCTCCGTTGACATATTTGCTAAATCTTCGAGCAAATGAAAATCCTAAATTTAACATAAAGGGCGAGAATGTACCTAATGCCGTTGAACCATTTGCAGTGGTAGTTAATGGTATTTTTCCATAACTCAAATAATTTACATTAAATCCAATATTATTTCCAGGAGAGATTTCACCAGCCACTCCTAAATTCATTAAACTCGTTTCCGTTCCAGATAACCATGAGGTATAATTGGCCATCACCGAAATTTTTCGGTTCATCGCTAATCCACCTATATTGGTACCAAAAGCATCTACGCCTCTTACATTGGCAGAATTAATACCAAACATACCCATCGTTTTTGCTTGAGGTGTAATTAATAATTCATAGGCACCTGCTTCACCTGCTCTATCCGAATTTCCTGCAAATAAATTAGTGCATAGAAATAATACACTTATGGTTTTTAAAAATTTAATCATATGCTTAATTGACTATCTAATAAATTAAAAATTACTTACATCTGCTGAACGCATCGTAGCAAATAATTTTAATACTTTGCTTCCGTACTCAGGAGATTCTACATTTATATAATATACTCCACTTGAAATTAATACACCCGAGTTGGTTCTTAAATCCCAAGAAATTGAATTATCAAGATTTCTTTCACCAGTTGTTTGATTGGCTCCATAGAACAAATCTACATTTTCATCCAATGATTGTTTCAAGGTTCTTACCAATATACCATCTGTTGTAAAAATTGAAATTTTAGCTTTTTTAGGTACATTTATAATTTTAATGGTATTTTGAGATACACTTGCTTCATACACAGAATATGCATTGTATGGATTCGGAACAATAGTCATTTCTTCAAAAGCAGCTTTTATCAATTCCTTATCTCCTTTTGTAGGAGCTAACCCTTTTGTAGAAAATTCATACTCTAGTTTACTATTATCTAAATAATAAGCATATGGCGCTTGAACTCTTATTTTCATTCTAATTTCAGAAGGAATTTTATATACACCATCTTTGTCATATAACGAAAGTCCTTCTTTCATATGAGGAATAAAGGTCCAGGCAAAAGTTTTGAAGACAGCTGCCACTTTAGGATTTAACTCTGTAGTGTTATTTGATTGATTTAATAAGGTTAAATTCACGTCTGCATTATTTCTATCTTTATTGAAATTCGCTAGCATGACTTTTTGATCCGTTTCACCGCCATCATATAATGAATTGGTAATATACACAAAATGACTACCGCCTAAAATTGGAGAGGTAAGCGCAGTAATAGTTTTATCAGTTGGATCCCACCACATATTAGCACCACCTTTGCCGGTCAATCTTGAATTTTCTCCAAAATAGACGTTTACTCGTTGTCCTGTTTCCAAATTGATTGCATATCCTGGGAAATAACTTCTTCCAAAATCACCAGAAATTTGGTTTTGATCTTTATCTACAGAAGGTGCTTTTCTAATTTGACCTTTCAAAGCATTGAACTCATGAAATTCTGGTGTTTCTCCTGTTTCTAATACAATACACTGACTCCATTTACTTTTATCTGGTGTAATTACCAAATCTACACTAAACAGTGAATCTAAATTATTTTCGGGTCCTTCCGCTACAGTTAAGCTTCTATTAAAATGATTTGTCAAGGCTTTCCATTTGAATCCTGGACCATAACTAGCATAATTATTTAATGGATCTGGCGCATTCTCAATAGCATTATTTGAGGTCAAGCAATATGGTGCTATTCTAGAATCAAATATTTTACCATAATTTGATTTTGGATCATTGAAAACTTTTACACCATTTACAATATTTAGAGCTGATGAATATTTTCCGGTTGATTGATCATCAAAATTACCTGTTCGTATCCAACTTGAATATGGAGCTTTATCTTCATTTTTCAAAAATTGTAACCATTCATTTTTAGGATCACTATAGATTACATCTGCATCTATCATAGCATAATGACCACGTTTATTTCTAGCTACAACTCCAATCGAATCGGCCACATCTATCCCTACAGATATCCCATATTCTTTTAATACCCCATTAATCTCTGTTTGAACTTGCTGATCAAAAGGTCTGCTAATATTTTTTTCAGATTTTATGATATTACCATCTACTTCTAACTCCCAAAATCCTTTTTCTAAGTTTACTTTACTAGATTTTACATTGGTAGTATCACTAATCGTTAATTTAAAATCTGCTCCTATAACTTTGTACGGATTGTTTACATATACCGCTACAGGGGATTTACCTGGCTTATATTTCAATACATCCATAGCATAAGGAGCTTCTAAGATTTTATTTTCTTGACTATCGGCTAATTCAAGAAAATAGGAACCATGCCCTCTTCCAGAATTACGTTTTACTTCTAAAAATTCATTAAATTGTGTATTTAATTTAAATCCACTTGCCGAACTATTGTGCGGTATAGCACTATATACCTTTATAGTAGAACTGAATAATAATGGAGTTTGATTATTTCTAACAAAACTAGTAGACGGAGTACCCGGATTCTGATAGTTATTAATTGCAAATGCCACTACAGCATAATAGTACGATTTATTATTTACTAAATTTTTTCTACCTTCTAGTTCGAATAAATCTTGTGTTACGGTAAAAGTTTTCGTAATTCCTTCATTTGGCAATACTACCGTTTCATAATCAATAGGCTTCCAAATCAAAGAATTTGGGTTATTTGGATCTTTTACTTGGGTTGTATTAAAAACTGTTTTTCTAAACCCATTTTTAATATCCATAATTTTTACCAAACGAGCTAATGAAGTATTTTTCAAGTCCGCCAACGAAGCTACCGATGGAGATGAAAGCTGATAAATCATATAACCTTCAAACTTATAGGTACTATCAATTAAGTTAAATACACTAGGTATTGGAGGTAACTTTTGGCTAAATGCTTCTCCAAAATTATTCGAGCTTTTTGGATTATTAAGATTAAATACTAATAGATTGTTTTCCTCTATAATATCTAAATCAGGAGCATCAGGTCCTTTGATAGATTTAAAGTTATTATCAAATAAAGATTGTGCCAAATCATCAGCCTTGTATAGATGCTCTTCTACATCTATTTGACATCCTTTATATGATCCAGCTGGTGGTTGCACAAATATTACACCAATTGAAACATACTGATGATCCCCTGCACCTAAATTAAACTGACCCGAATGCTGCACAAAACGAACATCTCGCTGAGGCATAGAAGCAGAACACATAGACCATTCGTTTACATTGGCTGGGTTACCTGGAAAACAGAAATTGGTAGGGGTAGTTCCTCCTAAGCAATTTCCTCCCTCTGTAAAGATTCCGCCCGTTCTATTTTTTCCTTCTTGATAATTTCTAAATTGCGCTGCTGTTCCAGGATCTGAATTTGGAGCATTTTGTTCATTGATAAAATAATTGAACGCAGTCATTTTGTTTGGTAATCCATTCAATCCAATAGCACCTTCGAAAAAGTCTACTCCAATAATTGGTATTTTTTCACCATATCCAGGAACACTTGTAGTAGCATCAAATGCATCGGCATTTATACAATAACCTAAATCTCTTGAAGGTGTACATCCTACATAGTCATCGGTATAATCTCCCATATCTGTATCTACAAACTGAGATATATAGCACTGAGATATAGAACCTGTCGATTTTTTCACGATATCATATCGATAAAAAGTCATACTGTTCAACTCATTAGAAGATAAGAAAGAAAAAGCCAAACAATTCAATTGTATACCTATTTCAATTCCGTTAGATCCAGTATGAGCATTTCCAATATCATTTAATACCCAAAAAATCATTTGATCAGCTATTGCACCTTCAGTATTTCCCGGCAATAGTCCATTTACATATTTAATTGCAGGATAATCTCCATCTGCAGGATTATAATCTCCATCGCCATTCTTGTCAAAAAAAGGTGCCATCTGATCGTTAAAATCATTAGCAGTAAACCCTGATCCTGGGACACTTGGCATGTTTGGATTATTTTTTCCAGGCCAAAATTTAACTGATTCTGTTATTAAATTAGGATCTGCAATAAACTTTTTAATATCAGCGCCTTTTACTTCAAAAAAACGATTAAATTTATTACATTGATCTTTTGTAATAGTTGAAATACCCATTACCATAGGGCCAGGGAAAAAGTCGGTACCACCAACTGAATAAGTAACAGCAGCTATACGCAACTGACCACCCGAATTGAGACCAGATAACCACAACGCTCCTGCAAAAATAGGATTAGGCTGTCTTTCTCCTTTTGCTATTTGCTCATTTGTAAGTTTTGGAGCACCATATTTTGCGGCATTTCTATCCCACCATAAATCACCTGTATTCAATAGACGAGCACGGATATTGTTTATATCCAAATCTATTTGAGCACTTCCTTGAGAACAATCTCCTGTTCTTGTTTGAATTCTATTAGACTGAGGTTTGGATAAATCTACTGCAGAATTTCGTCCAAAAGAAACAAAATGTAGCGCAATTAATGCGAATGTAAATAATACCTTTTTCATATATATCTATTTTGTTTAAACTTAAAAATTAATGATACCTCCTAGCTGAATAACCCTTGGAATAGCAAACATGGAAGGTCTATTATTTGGTATTTCCAATCCAATTTTATATAAATCTCTAAACGATTGTCCATATCCTGTCAAGGTAGTTTCTTTAGATTGGAAATCAAGCTGTGCTTGTGGACTAGCTAAATAACCATCTGTTTCTGCACTTCCTGTATATCTATATACATCTACAACATTTTGTGTATTCAATAAATTTCTTACTTGCAAGTACAAATTAAATGAAACTTCTTTTCTACTATCAGGTTTAGAGGAATCTACAGCCCTTTTTCCTACTTTGAATGTAAAATCCTTATCTACTTTAAGATTAAAATTATATCTCCATGGCTTACTCGCTGAATTTATATCTCCTAAATTAATAGCTCTTTCCAAAGTAGAAATATATGCAGCAGGAGTAGTATTAGACTGCAATGTATACGGTTGTCCTGATCTTAAGTTCGCAGCAAGATTGACACCAAAATTTTCAAGGAATTTTTTTAATTTTTGTGGTCCATCATAATTGACACCCGATGCAAATCTATAATCTAAATTCAAGTTAAATTGATGACGAACATCATAGCTCAATGGTGCAATTACTTTTAAATTTCCTTGACCTGCATTGATCAAATTTAACTGAGAGGTACTACTAGATCCTGTACCTTCAGCAAATTGCATGGTATAATTTGCTTTAATTCTTAAATTTTTGGTTCTCCTTAATTCATAAGCAATTCCTGCACCTTTTACTGTAGCAAAATCGGAGTTATCATAAGTTATATAACTTTGTGGATAAGCACCTTGTAATTGTGTAATTTGAAGTTGATCTTGGAATTCTCTATATGTAAAATTAATAGTAAGCGAAGATCTATTACTCAATTTTTGCTTAAATCCAAACTCTATATCTGTTGTCTTAGGAGTTCTTAATGATGGATTATTTATAGATGTTGCCGTTCTTAAATTAAATAAGTTCCAATAGTTAAGAGGCGTAGCAATTATCAAACCTTGATCAGGTCTTTGTGTAAGTACATCATAATGTGCAAAGAACATTGAATTTGAATCTACTTTAAATGTAAAATTAACCCTTGGCATTATATTGATTTGAGCACTTGCTCTTTCGAAAATTTTGCTAGGATCAAAATCATCACTTTTTATATCTCTTTCATTTCTTTCTTGTTGATTATTGCCTTTTAAATAAGGCTTTACCGCTCCTCCAGAGGCATCTATAATTGTATTTACAGGGGCTTCATTTCCAATATTATCAAACCATCTATTCCCAATTCTATAACCTACAATCTTTGAAGGATTATCAATATTATCAACATATACAACGGCATTTTTATCAATTGAAGTAGGATGAGGTCCAAGATTATTTACTTCAGATACTGTTCTAGCACCATTAACTACAAATGGATCTATAAGTTTATATTGATTGGAGTTAAAGTAATCTACTCTAAATCCAACATTGAAAGCGATATCTTTCAGCTGAAAACGATCTTGAATATATCCTGCAGCATAGAAAGGCTTAAAAGGGGCAACATTTCTTTTATAATTACCTTTACTGTCCTTATCTTTGAAAAAACTTTCAAAAGAAGCATCCATAGGTCCCATCTCACCATAATAGTTGTATCCATAGTATGAAGGGGAAATTCCATTTTGTAATAACTCGTCCGCACTAAACATATTCACACGCATTTGATTAGGTTTAAGTTCATGGATAAATATTCGTTCACCGGTATCTCTTCCCAATCCTTCTCTTAAATTTTTAGCAAAATTTGTAGCACTTCCATTTGACGCTTCTTTGTCATAAATAATTGTATCCATTACACCAAAAGCAATTGCAGTATCAGGTCTTTGTTTGATATAATCTTGATAACGCATCCTTACTGTTCCATTATTCATTACTAATAATGGATCAAAGTTTGATGCTTCATTTACCGATAAATGTTGATTAGCTGATCTATTAGCAACATCCCACAAACTTGTTGGCACCATAGTAAATGCACTATTAATTCTTTGTTCTGCTTCAAATCCTATTTCTATAGTATGTTTGTTTAAATCTTTGCTTTTCTTATTTACCAAATCAAAATTCACTAAGCCTGATACACGAAATTGATTTCTATCAATTTTCTGAGCAGTAGGATAAACCCTTCCGTATGGAAAAAATAAATTATGGAGATTTTGATCGGCTCTTTTGCCATTGATCAAAGCGCCTGCTACATCCAAGCTGTTTATAGATTGTGCAAAGCTAGTGCCTTGTGTTAACTCTAAGAATTTAGTAGTTAAATTTGCTGCAATTGGATTTACTGTACCTTCGGTAAAACGCACTCCATTAGCTGTAAAGCCACGAACTACATTAGCATCTTGAAATACTCTATATTTTCCGGGAGCATAATACAACGCAATGGTATCATTACCCGTAACTTGTGATAAATTATATTGCAAATTTTCTTTAAATTCTCCAATATAACCATAGCCCATCAAGTCAAATCCAATTCCATTTGCATAGGTATTCGATATAGATTTTTCATAATCCATTTGTAATTGAAAGTAGGCACCTCTTATTATACCCGTGTCCGCATTGGGATTTGAAAGGGGCATATACAATCGAGCATATCCACCATACGTTTTATCATCAGATACTGGATTATTTTCATAGTTTAGTAGCGAGTATCTACTCACAAAATCTCTATAGACATCCGAAGCATATCTTCCACCTAGCGTAAGATTTATTCCTTTCTTTTCACTGATTTTCCAATCCAATTTTCCATTTAGACGAAATTGTTCTCCGGAAGTATTTTGATGAGCAGCTATTCTTTCAAAGTCATTGGATCTCAATAACTCTTGTGTAGATATAATAGTAGACTTATCTGCAGAAAGTGTATAAGGAGTCTCTCGTAATCTATTAAAAGCCTCATCTTTTACTTTCCAAGAACCAAGATAAGCAGGAAAACGATCCTTGTCATATTGATACTCTCCACTCAAGAAGAACCCTAACGCAACTTTTCCTTTTTCTTTATTGTATTTGCCATTAACCATTGGAGATAATGTATCATAATACGATTTCTTTCGAATCAATGGACCTCCTAAGTTGAAGTTAACCAAATTATAACCAAAAGCATCTAAAAATTGTGATGTCAATCCTTCTAATCCTCCTTGCAACTTTTCTGAAGGTCCTTTTGTAGTTATGTTAACTACTGTACCGGTAAAGTCTCCATATTTTGCTGGTACTCCAGAGTTAATAACTTCTAATTGACCTATGGCAGAAGGTGGCAATGAACTAGATCCTGTAACTTTTACACCATCAATAAAAACTACGTTTGCATCACCCCTAGCACCACCCGCATTGATATCACCTCCCACATCATCTTGAACAAGACCACCGGTAGTACCCACCAAGTCATTTACATTCCTTACCGCAGACTCTTTTACCTCTGCAGCTCCAATTGTATTATCTTTTGGGGTAAATACGTTTACAATTTCTTGTTTATATACTCTTTTTTTGGAGATTACAATTTTATCTCCTCCTACTATATTTTTTGCTTGTTCCAATCTAAAATCCAATGTGGTAGGACGTCCTGCATATACCAATACATCTGTCTCTACTACTTGAGGTTTTCCTACATACTTTGCCATTACATTTACTTTTCCAGGCGAAATCCCTTTGATGGTATATCTTCCATTGATATCGGCTCTAGAACCTTTATTTGTAAGCTTCTTACCTTCTAAATCTGTAACAATAACCACTTGCGCAAAACTTACTGGCTCTCCTTTTTCATCCACTACCTTTCCTTGTAACTCCCCTGTTTGAGCGGATGCCGAGATAAATGTACCTAAGAAAAGTGCGAGTATGTATAAAATTTTCTTCATAAAGTAACTTTACATTTTTTTAATTATATTTCTTAATTATTTCTATTTGCAAAAGAACAAAAAAATAAACCACAAATCTATAACTTTTGTTCTAATAACTTAAAAAAAATTAACTTAATTGATCAATTAATTGATTTACAATATTTTCTGATATTATTTTTGATAATAAAAAATAACTTTCTTTTGACCAACCAGCAATATGAGGCGAAAGATATAATTGCTTTAAAAGTATATACTCTTTCACACGTTCAATATCTTCAAAGGGCTCATCTTCAAAAACATCAAGCATTGCTTTTTTCACTAATCCAGCATCAATTGCATCAATCAAATCTTTGAAATTTATGATTTTACCTCTAGAAGTATTGATCAAGAAAATTCCTTTCTTGAAATTTTTAAAAAATTGAGCATTACAATAATGCAATGTATCTTTATTTAAAGGCAAATGAAGCGATACAATGTCTGCTTTTTCATATATTTCAGGTAATGATGCCTTATGGATATAGTCTTCTGATGATGAAAAATGTTTAATATCATATGCCAAAACGTTTACGTCCATTCCTTTTAATTTTTGAGCAAATGCCTTTCCCGTATGACCAAAGCCAATGATTGCAACTGTCTTGCCTTTCAATTCCATGCCTCGATGAATTTCTCGCATCCATTTTCCATCTAACATATCCAATTGAGCATGAAATAAATTATTAAAACCTGACAATAGCATTGCTAGGGCATGCTCAGCTACTGCATTTGCATTGCCTTCGGGTGCGGAACATACAAAAATGTTTTTTACTTGACAATAAGAGGCGTCAATTATCTCCATACCTGAACCTACTCGTCCTATAGCTTTTAGATTTTTAGCTTTATCTAGCATTTTTTTATCTACCAATATTTTGCTATTAATGATTAATATGTCAAAATCTGATATTATTTCATATACACCTAATGTATCTATTTGCTCATATACGACACATTCGATTCCATTTTTTTCAAAATGCTGAACAAGAATCGGATGAAATTTTTCTGTAATTAAAGCTTTCAAAATTATTATTATTTTTAATCTAACTCAAATACCACTCTTAAGACTTCTTTTTTCTGAATTTGCCCCAAATGTCTCCACTCTGAAGCACTATATGCCTCCGAACGTCCTACCCATTTATTTTCAGTATTTTTTTTATCCTTTTCCCAATTTTCTAATTCTTTTATACTTATTATGTCCTTATTCAATAGTTTGGCTACTTTATTTGCTTTTTGCTTAGCATCATTGATAGCTTTGAGCCATAAAGATTTAGTCAAATCATAAGAAGCTTCATTCCATAGATTTTGTTTTACTTCAATATTGATTACATTTTTATTTTGAGTCAGAAAATCAATCATTGACACATATTGATTATAGGTAAGATGGGAGAATTCATATCGAATTACATCTTCATATTCATCTTGTCTTTGTTCAAAATCTAAAATACTATTTTTATTTATATGAGCTAGCACATTTTGATTGATTTGCAATAAACTAATCTGTGATTTTTTGATCTCATTATTAAACACATCAAACTTTAAGCTCATATGATTTGATGGAAAAGTGTCCGCTCCTTCTCCCAATACAATCAAATATGTTGGTCTTCGAATAAAATAATTAGCGTCATCATGAATTTGAAATCGAGCTGAAATTTGAGAAACAAATCGATCTTTTTTCAGAAAAAAAGACTGCGTATTTTCTTTTTCATGCAAGTATAAATCAAATAATTGTGTAGCATCTATCTCGTCAATTTTTGAGATTTTCTTATTTTGAATAGCTGCCATTTCATAGGACTTAGTTTCCATTTCACGCCAAACTCCTATGATTAAATTCTCCGCAAGGTTTTTTTTAGTTTCTTTTAAATATATTTTTTTGGCAATTTTAAGGGATTGTATAAAAGGATTATTGTTCAAATAAGGAAAGATAAAATCATATTCCTCCTTTGAATTGAGTGTCATTCGATACTTTTTATATTTTGGATTGATCGAATACATATCAGAACTAGGAGTAAGCTGATACCCTTGTATTCCATGTTTTTGCATTTCTAGCATCACTAACGACTCAACATTTTCAATAGGTACGCTTCCCTTAGCTTCACTTTCAGAATAGATTAAAAAATCTAAAAAAACCATATCAGGGTACGATTCATAAAAATAAGTAGCATCTACTTTCATTTCTATCACAGAATTGCGCTGTGCGTGAATACCAGATACAAAAAAATATAAAAATAAAAAGCCCAAGCCTCTTTTATACATAAAAATTCACCTAATTTTAACGATTTTGTGATCAGCAAATGTAGAAACTTTTGAAAAAAGTAAAAGGTTAATTTGGATTAATAAAACCCCAATATTAAAATTCTAAATATAAAATCAAAAATTTTTTAACCCAAAATACAGTACCTTTGCACAGTGAAACAGTTATACTATTTATCCAAATATTTTAAAAAACATCAATATACCTTCTTTGTAGGATTTTTGTTTGTAATATTATCAAACGTTTTCAATACCTACACACCGGTTTTGATTCGAGAACTTATCAATAATATCAAAGCTGAAATTGACAAACCCAATAATTCCTATGAAATCGTATGGAACATCACGTTTAAATTTGTAATTATTTATGTACTTTTCACATTAGCGTCTGCATTTTTCACATTTTTGATGCGACAAACTATTGTGGTAGCAAGTCGGAAAATTGAATTTGATCTCAAAAACGATTTATATAATCATTATCAAAAATTAGATATTAATTTTTTCAAGCGCTACCAAACGGGCGATTTGATGAGCAGAATAGGTGAAGATGTGGGCAAATTAAGAGAATTTATTGGGCCTGCCTTGATGTATTCTGTGAATTTATTTACAAAATTAATACTAACTATTTATTTAATGTATCAGGTACATCCTATGTTGACCTTGTACACACTTATTCCTTTGCCTTTTTTATCCGTTTTTATATTTATTCTCAACAATAAATTGTATTTTAATAATCTAAAACTACAACAAAAACTAGCAAAACTCACTTCTATTTCTCAAGAAACCTATAGCGGCATTCGAATTATCAAATCATTTACACAAGAAAAAAAACAATTTACTACTTTCAATGAAAATAGCACATCGTATAAAGAACAAGCCCTTAAAATTGTAAAAATTGAATCTTTTTTCCAGCCAAGTGTTACTTTTTTGATGACATTGAGCGTAATTATAGCCATTTTCAAAGGAGGTCAGCTACTAATCGATGGCGAAATAAATATCGGAAATTTGACAGAATTTTTATTGTATGTAAATATGCTTACTTGGCCTGTAATGAGTATTGGATGGGTGGCTACGATGATTCAGCGCGCCAATGCTTCGATGAGCCGATTGAAAGAAATTTTTGACCATCCTGCAGAAGATAAGCAACTTGGAAAAACAATTACTTTAGATGACCTAAAGGGCGATATTGTATTCAAAAATGTGAGTTTTCGATACCCCGAAACGGGAATTTTAGCTTTGGACAATGTGAGTTTTACCATACCCTATGGACAACGTTGGCTTATAGTAGGCAAAACAGGCTCTGGAAAAAGTACCATTGCTGAGTTACTAATGAAATTCTATACCTTACAAACTGGAAAAATCTATATAAATGGATATAATATCAATGAAATTCCTCTTGGAATTTTAAGAAAAAGTTTTGCCTATGTACCACAAGAAGTTTTTCTATTCTCCGATACAGTTGCGAGCAATATTTCGTTTGGCAATAGTAATTTTTCGGAAGCAGAAATCCATCTAGCAGCAAAAAGAGCTCAAATTGATGAAGAAATTGAGCATTTTCCAAAAAAATATGATACGGTTGTGGGCGAAAGAGGTGTTACACTCTCTGGAGGACAAAAACAACGTATATCGATAGCTCGTGGCATGATTCATCAATCCCCTTTCTACCTTTTTGATGATTGTTTGAGTGCCGTAGATGTAGAAACCGAACAAAAATTAATTGAAGCTTTGAATCAAGCCAATCATAATGCCACCTCTATTCTTATAACCCATAGAATTTTCAATCAATTGGCCTTTGACAAAGTAATATGCCTCCTCAATGGAAGAATTGTAGAAATGGGAAATCATCAAGAATTGATTCAAAATAAAGGCTTATACAATGAATTGTATGAGAAACAAGCCCTTCAATAATCTAAAATTATTTAGAGAGCCAAATAAAAAAAAATATATAGATTTGCACCACAAATTTAAATCTCAAATTACATATACATTATGTCTATTATTGTAAATAAAAACTCAAAAATTCTTGTACAAGGATTTACTGGAAAAGAAGGAACATTCCATGCAGAACAAATGATTGAATACGGAACCAAGGTAATTGGTGGTGTAACTCCAGGAAAAGGCGGTCAAATGCATTTGAATTTGCCAGTATTCAATACTGTAGCCGATGCTAGAAAAGCTACAGGATGCAATGTATCCATAATTTTTGTTCCACCAGCCTTTGCTGCAGACGGAATTCTTGAGGCTGTAGATGCTGGAATAGAAACCATTGTATGTATTACAGAAGGTATTCCTGTTCAAGACATGGTAAAAGTAAAAGCAATAGTAGAACAATCAAATTCTCGTCTAATTGGCCCTAACTGTCCAGGAATTATTACTCCTGAAGAAGCAAAAGTAGGAATTATGCCAGGTTTTGTATTCAAAAAAGGGAGAATAGGCATCGTATCAAAATCAGGAACCTTGACGTATGAGGCAGCTGACCAAATAGTAAAAGCAGGTTTGGGTGTATCTACAGCTATTGGAATTGGTGGTGACCCTATCATTGGAACTACTACAAAAGAAGCCGTAGAACTATTTATGAACGACCCTGATACAGATGCTATCGTAATGATTGGCGAAATTGGTGGTGGTATGGAAGCAGAAGCGAGCCGTTGGGTAAAAGAAAATGGCAATAAAAAACCAGTAGTAGGATTTATAGCAGGACAAACAGCTCCAGCGGGAAGAACTATGGGACACGCAGGTGCCATTGTAGGCGGAAAAGACGATACAGCTGCTGCAAAAATGGCTATTATGAAAGAATGTGGATTAATCGTAGTGGATAGTCCAGCAGAAATAGGCATTACAATGGCAAATGCATTGAGCGGAAAAATGGCTTAATATTTGTTTGTAAAAAAATATTTATATCATATTGAAGAACGGCCTTATTTTTGGTCGTTCTTTTTTTTTGTTTCAAATTTATAAATCAAAGATAGCATGAAGGTAAAACATATAATTCAACGCTATATATCTATCATAGGCAGGCTTTCCAACGGCAAGCGCGCAACGTATGAACAAATAAAATCATACTTGGAAAATGAACTAGACGCTTCGTCCAAAGAAGAAGAGTTGAAATTTTCGAGACGTACTTTTCAGCGCGAAATTCGCGATATAGAATCTACTTTTAGTATAGAAATCAAATGCAACGCCGATGGGCAATATTTTATAGCCGATAATTATCAAAATCAGGATGTAGTTAATATCTCGCAAACCTTGCATTTATTCAATTATCAAAAACATTTTGACCAATTTGTAGACTGTATTGTCTATGACAAGACCTGCAATATAGGTTCGGAACATTTGTATGATATCCAAAATGCCATTCGCCTCAAAACCTGCTTATTGATCAAATACAAAAAATTTGACAGTAATGAAAAAGAAGAAAAAAACAGAATCATAGCGCCTTATGGACTCAAAGAATACAAAGGCAGATGGTACTTAGTGGGAAAAGATTTGGATAAGAATGATTTGAGGGTTTTTGGGCTGGATAGAATCTCGCAGATTGAGAGTATGCTCAGAACATTCAATGTGCCTGGTGATTTTTCAATAGAACGCTATTTTTATAATGTCATTGGATTATCACAAAAAAAAGATGACCCCATCGAAATTATTGAAATAAAATTTAATCGCAACTTGGGAAATTATATCAAAAATCTTCCACTACATCATAGCCAGCAGATATTGGTAGACAATAATGACGAAATACGCATACGACTCAAAGTAATCATCAATGAGGAACTTATCAATGAACTCATCGCTTATGGAGACGGCGCTCAAGTAATAAAACCCAAAATCTTAAAAAATAAAATCATCAAAAGAGCCCAATTGATTTTGAAAAATCATGAGGAGTGATTTTTTATCTCCTTTTATACACAGAAAATGTATAATCATATTCATTATCATCATCTTTTGAAAAAGATTCGCTGGATATTTTTTCAAAAATTTCAGGATTGATTTCAGGAAAAAAGGTGTCGGCATCCAAAATGGCATCTATTTCGGTGGCATAGATAGTGTCTACTTTTTCTATAGCTTGTTTATAGATTTGAGCGCCTCCAATTATCATGATTTCCGCTTCTTTTTTCTTCAAATCCTCGAAGGCATGATCCAAAGACCTGTACCACAGTAGATTTTCGGCAATCTCTACAGGTTCTCCCGAGCTGATAACAACATTAAGTCGATTGGGAAGCGGACGAAACGCCTTGGGTAGCGACAAATAGGTATTTTTCCCCATCAAAACGGTCTTTCCTTGCGTCAATTTCTTAAAATACTGCATATCGGCCTTTTGACGCCAAAGCAATTTATTGTCTTTGCCTATGGCATAATTTGTGGCATACGCTACAATAAGAGAAAGAGACATAACGTTTTTTTTGATTTTGGATAAAGAAACAACACAAAAATAGTGGATTATTTTCAATGTGAAATTTTATTTTCTCCAAAAATTATGTACCTTTGTGGGTTCAGTAAAAAACGATAGCGCAATCATAAAAGCATGCAAGAAATAATCATAAAAGGAGCCAGAACCCATAATCTAAAAAACATAGATTTGGCCCTTCCCAAAAAGAAACTCATTGTGGTAACAGGCGTTTCGGGCAGTGGAAAATCTTCCTTGAGCATAGACACTATCTATGCTGAAGGGCAACGTAGATACATAGAAAGTTTGAGTAGCTATGCGCGTCAGTTTCTGAGTCGTATGAACAAACCCGACGTGGATTATATCAAAGGATTGTGTCCTGCCATTGCATTGGAACAAAAAGTAGCAGGTGGCAACAACCGAAGTACCGTGGGAACACTCACCGAAATTTATGAATACCTCCGTCTTCTATTCGCTCGTGTGGGCACAACCTATTCGCCCAAAACTGGCAAAAAAGTACAGAAAGATGAAGTGGTAGACGTAGTTAACTATATCTTGAATTTGGATAAATCGGCTACTTATTTTATAGGATTTGAAATAAAAAGCACTAAAAATGCCGAAAGTCAACTGAATGTCTTATTGAACAAAGGATTCAACAGGCTCTGGGATGGCAAAAAATTTATCAAAATAGAAGATTTGCTGGATAATAAAGAAAAATGGAAATCGCTGTATGTGGTGGTAAAACGATTTTCGGTGCCAGAGACGATTGAAGACAGTTTTGTAAATGAAATTTCGGATAGTGTCCAAACTGCTTTTGAAGAAAATCAATTTGAATGTGAAGTTATCAATACGGCGGATAATACCAATCATTTGTTCAACAATAAATTTGAAGCCGACGGCATAACTTTTGAGCAACCCTCGCCTCAATTTTTCAACTTCAACAACTCCTACGGCGCTTGTCCTACCTGCGAAGGTATGGGAAATATCTTGGGAATTGACGAAGATTTGGTCATTCCAGACAAGACCCGAAGTTTCTACGAAGAAATGGTAGCGCCGTGGCGAAGCGAAAAAATGAAAGTGTATTATACCCAGTTTTTGAACAAAGCCGAAGCTAATAAATTTCCGATTCATCGCCCTTATTTGGATTTGAGCGAAAAAGAAAAAAACTTGTTGTGGGAAGGAAATAAAACAACACAAGGTATCCACCAGTTTTTTGAAATGGTTCAAGAAAACAATTATCGAATTGAGTACCGAATTTTGTATTCGCGCTATCGAGGTAAGACGCATTGCCCAGACTGCAAGGGACATAGAATTCGAAAAGATAGTAATTATGTAAAAATAGCCGAAAAAACCATTTCCGAGATTCTAGAAATGACGGTGGAAGAAATGTATTTTTTCTTTAAAGAAATTTCATTGACCGAAAAGGAGAGTCAAATAGCAAAACGAATTTTGCTGGAAATAAACAATCGTCTGGAATATATGATGAATGTAGGATTGAGTTATTTGACGATGAATCGTATAGCCAATACCCTTTCGGGAGGTGAAAGTCAGCGTATCAACTTAACCCGAACCCTTGGCAGCAATCTCACCGACAGCCTTTATGTGCTGGATGAACCTTCCATTGGGCTGCATCCCAGAGATACGACCAAGCTCATCAAAGTACTCAAAACACTCCGTGACCTAGGCAATACCGTATTGGTAGTAGAGCACGAAGAAGAAATTATGAAATCGAGCGATTTTATTGTAGATATGGGACCTTTGGCAGGTTCGCAAGGAGGTGAAGTGGTATTTGCGGGAGACTATGATACTATCAAAAATGCTACAAAAAGCTTAACCTCAGACTACCTCAACCACGTAAAAAACGTAACTCGAGGCACCAAGAACACTGTTTTCAAAAATTATATAGAAATAAAAGGCGCAAGACATCATAATTTGAAAAATATTGATGTAAAAATTCCTTTGAATGCGCTAACGGTAGTTTCGGGCGTTTCGGGGAGTGGTAAGACTACGCTGATTAAAAAAATCCTCTATCCTGCCTTGATGCATAAGTTGGGCAATTTTATCGAAAAACCAGGACTTCATAGCAGTATAGAAGGCGATATCAAAAGCATTTATCACGTAGAAATGATAGATCAAAACCCGCTAGGGCGCAGCAGCCGAAGCAATCCGGTAACGTATGTAAAAGCCTTTGACGGCATTAGAGACTTGTATTCAAATCTAGCGCAATCAAAAGCACAAAAACTACAGCCCAAAGATTTCTCTTTCAACGTACCGGGCGGCCGATGCGAACACTGCAAAGGCGATGGCGTCAATTTGGTTTCGATGCAATTTCTTGCCGATGTAGAGCTGGTATGTGAAGACTGCAAAGGAAAACGTTTTCAGCCTCACATCCTAGAAGTTTTGTACAAAGACAAGAATATCAACGATGTACTAGAAATGACGATAGATGAAGCGGTGGTGTTTTTTGCAGAAAACAAAACGATATATGAAAAAATTCTTCCCCTTCAAGAAATAGGATTGGGCTACGTAAAACTAGGACAAACCAGCAGTTCTTTGAGTGGTGGCGAAGCGCAACGTGTAAAATTGGCTAGCTTTTTGAACAAAAACAGCAATGTGTCCAATCATCTTTTTATTTTTGATGAGCCTACCACAGGATTGCATTTCCACGATGTACAAAAGCTCCTTTTGGCTATGGAAAAACTCATCGAAAAAGGACATAGTGTCATCGTAATTGAACATAATATGGACATTATCCGCAATGCAGACTGGATAGTAGACTTGGGCCCCGACGGCGGCGACAAAGGAGGCACCTTGGTATATCAGGGCAAAATTGAGGATTTTGATAAAGCCAGAGATAGCTGGACGGCGAAGTATTTGTAAATAGAAAATATGGGAGGGAATTTTAAAAGCAAACTATATCTTTGTATTTTCACTATAGGACTAATTCTTTCTGGAATTCAGCCAAAGGATATGTTTACTTGGTTCTTGGAAGTTTTTCCTGCTATGTTAGGTATGGGAATTTTAATCGTCACGTACCAAAAATTTCAATTCACTTCACTAACGTATTGTGCTATTTTAATTCATTGTTACATTCTTTTCATTGGGGGACATTATACATACGCCGAAGTTCCTTTGTTTGATTGGATTCGAGATGAATTTCATTTGGCACGAAATAATTATGACAAGATTGGGCATTTTGCACAAGGATTTGTTCCTTCTATGATTTCAAGAGAACTATTTATTAGACTTCAATGGGTTAAAAAAGGAAGTCCATTATTTGTGCTTACCCTTTTTACAGCATTGGCTATAAGTGCTTTGTATGAGCTCCTCGAATGGGCTGTTGCTATAGGAACCGGTGAAAATGCAGAAGCGTTTCTAGGGACTCAAGGCTATATTTGGGATACTCAATCCGATATGTTTATGGCTATGATGGGGTCACTTTCTATGCTACTATTATTTTCAAATTTGCAAGACAAATCCATCAAAGAAAAACTTTAAAAAATTCACCCAAAGACGAAAAAAGAAACCATTTTTAATATTTTTTCGTTTATAGACGAAAAAATTGCTATTTTTGTGTAAAATTTCGAATATGAGTGAAAATTTTGAAAAATTAGCAACTTATAATTTTTGGAACGGGAATCAACCCAATCTTGGCTATAAGCGTTTGGATTATTTGAACAAAATCAAAGATTATTGTCAGAATAAATTGATAAAAGTAATTGTAGGACAGCGACGTATAGGCAAAAGCTATCTTTTGCGTCAAATAGCATTTGACCTCATACAAAATGGTATATCTGAAACCAATATTCTGTATATAAATAAAGAATATATTGATTTTGATTTCATCCAAAGTTATCAAGACTTGGATAATGTAATCAAAGAATATAAATCTACCCTACAGCCAAAAGGTAAAGTCTATATTTTCATAGATGAAATTCAAAATATAGCGCAATGGGAACGATTGATAAATTCTTATGCACAAAATTTTATGGACGATTATGAATTTTTCATATCGGGCTCCAACTCGAAAATGCTATCGGGAGAATTGGCTACAGTGCTATCGGGAAGATACATAAGCTTTGAAATATTTACGTTTAGTTTTCGTGAATATTTAGGCATACTTGGGCTAGAAAATAGTAAACAAAATTACCTGAACTATATGCAACACGGAGGCTTGCCCGAATTGTTTAATTTGCCCAATGAAGAGACAAAAAGGCATTATGTACAATCGGTAAAAGACACGGTTTTGCTAAGAGATATAATACAACGATATGCTATCAAAGACCCAAAACTACTCGAAGATTTATTTATCTATGTTGTCAACAATGCTTCTATACTCCTCTCTATCAGCAATATAGTTCAATATCTAAAATCGCAAAACAGAAAAACTTCTTATGATACCATAGCGCTCTATCTTGGGTACATAGAAGAAACTTTTATGATTCTCAAAGCGCAACGATATGAGATAAAAGGTAAAGAAATTTTGAATGGAAATGTGAAATATTACATCAATGACCTTGCTTATAGAAATTATTTATATAGTGGATTTGCTTATGGATATGGATATCAACTGGAAAATCTTGTCTATCTGACACTCAAAAGATATGGATATGACCTTTATGTAGGCGTTATACCCAATAAAGAAGTGGATTTTGTAGCAAAAAAGGGAAATAAAACCTTGTATGTTCAATGTAGTTATATGATGACAGAACCCACAACCATACAACGGGAATATGCATCGCTAGAAGCGATAAAAGACAACTACCCAAAAATAGTAGTTTCGCTAGACGACATAGCACTCCCAAATAAAGCAGGGATAGAACATATCCTGGCTTGGAATTTAGAAGATTATTTAAATTTATAAAAGGCATCTCGAATAGAAATCAGGGTACACGCATTTAAAAATTAAACTATGAGATTCCTCCCTGAGGTCGGAATGACTTTGTACTTTTTGTTAAGGAAGGGTGTAGAATGATTTTTTCGCAAGCGAAAAAATCATTCTACACCCTATTTATATCTTTTTAAAGCTAGTCATTCCGAATGTAATGAGGAATCTTCAAAAAAAAATTGTTTAAATACATTTGCCTTTAACAGAATTCCCTTTACAATCTTAAAACTTAGAAATCTTTATAGTTTTTTCAAATTGTTCGGATTGTATTTTTAGCAAATACGAACCAGACTCCAAATGACTTAAATCGATGGATTCTTTAACCGATTTTTTCACTTTTTGGCTATAAACTTGGCTGCCTACAATATTAAAAATGGATAATTCCGCTTCTTTTATATACATCCCAAAATCTATTTGAATAATACTGGATGTTGGATTTGGATATATGCTCAACGAATTGATAGATTCTTCAGCAATTCCACTTGAATTATAGCTCACACAATCCGAAGTATCTTTACAAACGTTATTCATTACTTCTACCGCAAAAGAAGCTTTTGTGGTGGTTGTAAACACTCTTGTAGTAGCACCCGATATTTTTCGCCAAGGATTGCAAATGTACCATTGAAACGAAACGCCAGCAGAATCGGGCTCATTGGAGATATATTGTGTTCCTACTCTTTGTACTGTTTTATTTACTTTGTTTATTTTCAAATTCAATACAATTACGCTATCACAGCCTTTTGTAGTCTTAAACTTGTAATTATACAATCCACTTTTTGTGTAAACACTATCTCCCAAACGGTAATCATTACAAGAAGTTGCGGATATAGAATCTTTTGTACTTGTCAATACCGTGATAAATAATGTACGAATTGTATCGGCCGTAGCGGTGATAATTGTATCTTTGAAAACACCACTTTGAGTATAAGTTTTCCCATTGGCAACTACTTGAGCACAACCTGAAAGGGTGACTGAATCTTTTATTAATTTTTTGATTGTTAAATTAATAGAGATAATACTATCACAGCCATTTATAGTTTTCAAAGTATCTTTGAGTATTTGACTAGTAGTATAAACCGTTCCTTTAAACGAGTATGAATTAAAAGTATCTTTGTTTATAGTTGTATTTTGAATAGGATAGATATTTACCGTTATCCCATAAATGGTATCACATACGCCACTGGAAATACTATCCAAAAAAGTACCCGAAGAGGTGTACGTTTTAGCATTAAAAGTAACAGAGCCACACCCCGTAAGCGTCTTTTTTTCTGCTTTTTTCAATAATACAATATTAACCCAACGAATCGTATCGCATAAAGTTCCTTTAATCGTATCAGAAAAAGATAGAGATGTGTGGTATGTTTTTACTTTGTAGGTGTATGCTTTGCAGCTAGAGATGTTTTGAGTATCTCTCATTGGAGTAATTGTAATATTTAATGTAAAAATGGTATCGCACGTTCCAATTATACTATCCATAAAAACGCCACTGGTATTGTATGATTTAGCATTAAATAAAACCGATTTGCAGTCGCTTAACGTTTTAGAATTTTGAATTTTATTAATGGTTAAATTAATAGTTCTTAAGGTGTCGCACGAACCACTAGTAATGGTATCCAATATCGATTGGCTTGTATGATAGACCTTGCTTTTATATGTGTATGCTTTGCAACTTGTTAAATTTTGCGTATCTCTAATAGGAGATACAAAGGTAATATTTAGCACTTTGATACTATCACAACCATTAGATTTTGTCAATTTTCTTGTATAAAATCCATTGGAGGAAACCGTAGTATCTATAAAAAGATAACTTGTTTTACAATAATTTGTAATAACCTGTGTATCACGAGACGAATTTTTTACCGTTACATAATGAAACACTACACTATCTCCACCTAAATAATTAGAAAGGGTATCCTTGTATAAATTAGAAACTGTAAATCTGTTTCCTTTTAAAACAAATGTATCACAAACCGTGTCAAATTTTATGCTCGCAACGGCGGTTTTAATGGTATTTAAGACAGTATTTGTAATAATGGGCGCGTTAAAATCAAAATAAATAAGTGCCTTATTTTTTATTTGAGTTCCATAAGCCAAATTAGGTTTTTGTTTGATAGTATAAGAGATAGAACCTTTTGAAAGAGGCTCGTTTGTAGCACTATCTGGCAATTTTATATTGTCAAAAGTCCATTGAGCTACCCCGCCATTTAAAATTTGAAAATCTGTTAAACTATGGCTTTGAATGGTATTTTCCAATGTTAAAACATCTAAGTTGTTGCTTAATGAATCGCGAATAACAACTTTAATAGCCGTATCATTTCCCGTATTTTGGAATCGAATGGTATACGTCATAGGTAGCGAAGAATTGGAATCTATAGCACCTAGTATACCCGTACCCGTAGGAGTTACTTGTTTGTCATTAGGATCATAAGAAGCTCTTAATATGCCACAATAATTAGAGATATAATTTGAAAAACTTGGATTGTACCATGCATTTGCTGCGCCAAAATACCAATTATTACTATTTCCACAAAATTCTTGATGCGCTATAGCATTTGTATTGGATGGATGAAGAGGATGATTGCCCACCACTACACTATAGGTAGCACCTGTTTTGGGGAATTTAACCACCTTATTCATCCCTGCATTTATAGTTATCGTGGTATCTTTCCATTCATAGCCATTCAATAAAATTTTCATAGGAGCGGGACAACTAGGATTGCCATTCCCAGAATTAGAGATAGTAAAAACCACAGAATCTGTAGCACAAGAAGAGCTTACTAAATAATTGGTATTGTCATATGTGGTATTGCAGCTGCTCATCCCAAAATTTGGAATAGAATCGATATAGCACTGCTGGATAGGCGTGATTTCAGCATTCATACATACACTTTGTCCACTAATTGTAGTATTACATTTGGGAGTAACCCAAATACAAATAAGCGTATCTTGTCCTGGAGCTAATGATGGGACATTAAACTCATATATTCCAGAGACCAATGTATATAGAAGACTTGCAGAATCTACTAGCAAATTACTATCAAGATTTACTTTAACTTTAGTACCCGCAGGAATATTCTGGCTTGCAGATAAATCATTAGCTACTCTTACATACATTCTATTGGTAAAACATCTTCTAAGCCAAGGAGCAAAAATAGTAACTCGTGGATAAGCACAATTTCTTTTATGAACTACTGAAAAATAATTTAAAATTGTTGGATTTGTAAAATCTGTTACTTGAAAGGTTTGGGAAATTGGACTACAAGCTGCCTTCTTCCATAAAATTCCAGTAGTATCTATTGTAGCCGTATAAGTTCCTAAAGGAATTGAATCGATATACCAAAAACCATCGGAATTAGTTGTAGTCAATGCATTCCCAGGCTGAATGATTACTTTTACACCCCCTGCATTATTATTCCAATAATTACAAGCGTCTATTTTTATCTGTCCACCAACTAAAGGGGTACTTTCATGAAATTTCCATAATAAGGCACTCGTAGAGATAGAATCTGAAACTATTCCATAATAATTCCCAGATGTATCCAATACAAAATCTTTAAAATTTGGACCTAAATTTGTACAAATACTATTATTTATTCTATCTGAATTAGTAAAAACTATATTCTTCTTATTGGAATTTATCTTAGTACTCTTGGCACATAAAGGAATTGATAGTGTAGTTATATTAATTCCATGAATTTTAGTAAAAATACCTTGCTGACTATTATTGAAGTAATGTAAGAAAATAGTATCTTTTTTTATAGAAAAATCTGTAATATAAGCAGATGGGAAAGAAAATGTATCAAAGCTAGTACCATTATATTTATACAAATCTTTGCTATAGCTTCCATATGCGTAAACCTGCCCTCCTGTATGAAAAATATTGTTCAATCCACTCCAACCAGATGTAGGCGTAGCAGTATAGCTAACCGTAGTCCAAGAAGTACCATTATATTTCAATATAACTTTATCATTTCCATTTATTGCAAATACATTACCCAATAAATCTTTTGTAATACTTGTGATAAATTTTAAACTCACATGAGCAGAAGTATCAAAATTAGTCCAAGTAGCCCCGTTATACATCGAGACTCCTTTATCAGTACCTATCCATTTTTCATTGCCTGCTATAAAGACATAACTTACAAAATTTGACAAAATACCACTATTACCTGTATGAAATCGTTGAAAGGTTGTATCATTCCATACACTTAAACCTACATTACTACTTAGCCATATATGATTGGTATTATTATCTATAGCAATATGCCTATATACACCCTGAGTAATGTTAGAATTGCTAGGGGAATATTTGGTGATTTTCTGAGCAGCAATATTACCAGAAATAAAGATTAAAAATATAACATGTAAAAATACCTTCATATAAATTTGTTTTATATATATAATGCAAAACTATTAATAAATAATAAAAGTGTTTAAAAAAATACCAGAGATAATACTATTTGAAAAAATTATAAATAATAACAATCCAAAGTAAACAATTAAAATACCTTCCAAATTAAAAAGGCAGCCTATCGTAGGATGCCTTTTTAAATTCTTAATTAGATTGTAATTCTTGTTCTTTTTTTCGTTTTTTATACTCTTTAAACGAAATCATTTTTTGATTCTCTTCGTCCCAAAGATTGGCATAAACAGTTTTAAAGCTTTCTATAAGAGTAAGAGAAATAGCGTATTTTTGAAATATAGGATTTTCTTTACTACATTTTGGTAAATTATAATTAGGAATAGTAGGTGCCAAATGATGAATATGATGATATCCAATATTTCCTGTTAAAAAATGACCAATTCTTGGCAAATTATAATAAGTGCTTCCTCTAATAGCTGACAACAAATAATTCCAATTTTCTTTTCCATGTTTATAAACATCGCTATACTGGTGTTGAATATAAAAAAACCATAGCGCATATGTGCCGAAGAAAAATAAATTAATAAATTGTACCCCAAAGAATTTTTTTGGATCAAGAACAAAAGCTAATGCCACATATACAAGCAAAAAGAAAATATTATTATACGTAACATTATTTCTTACTTTTTCAAAATAGCCCGTTTTCAAAAATGCAAAACGATTGAAAATTGTAACATAAATAAATCCACCCACGATAAACAAATAAAATGGATTTCTATATACTCTATATCGAATTTTTTTAAATGGAGTCAATGCAGCATACTGCTCCGTAGTAAGACACTCTACATCTCCAATATCCGATGTTTCCAATTGTGCATTATGTGCATGATGAAAGTCATGCGATTTAGCCCAATATTTGTATGGAATAATTGTACAAATGCTACAAATAGTCCCTATAATATCATTCCATTTTTGGGAACTCGTAAACGATTTATGACCACAATCATGCTGAATAATAAAAATTCTACCCAATAATAATCCATTAAGTATAGCTAATCCTACGACCCATAATACCGAGATATTCCACAAGTAATATTGAATAGCCCACATACCTCCAAAAAGAATAAAACTAAGAAATATTTGAAAAGCCGCTTTTTTATTATTAGGGATTTGATATTCTTTAATTATTTGATGCCAATTTTTAAGATCCGCAAGTATCTGATCATAATTTACTTGACTTTGTGAAATTGTATTTGATCCCATTTTTTATTTTTAAAGTTAAAGCACAAATCTAGACATTTTTTTTCAATTAGATCAATTCAAAAAAAATGTTAAAAAAAACCTCATGCATCCCAATCATAGACTGTGATGCATGAGGTTTTATAATTATTTAATTAATTCTTAACAGACGTTTTTCTCTGTCATTTTATTCTCGCCAATAATATTGATATTTGAGTCTGAGATCGTTTTTTTTGATTTATCTACCAATGAACCTAGATTAAAATCCTCTTCTTCCTCTTCAAATTCAAAAGATTTGCTAAAATCCAAGCTTAACTCATTCAATATTCTAGAACGAGATGCATTCTCCATACTTGTTCCATTGTCCTTAATCTCAATTACGGGCAATGAAATAGCGTCTTCTCTTTCTTCAATATTAAAATCAAGAAACTCATGTACTTCTTCCTGCAATACTTCATCTTCTTCATACATATTATTTTCATTCAATTCCAACTCCAATTCGATTTGTACTTCTTGTTCCGCATCTACATAAATTTTATTTTCTTCATGCATTTGAACTGGGATATTTGATTCCAATACATTTATGACTTCCTTTTGAGCCACTACTTCCTCATAATCTTCAAAAGTACCGCCATTGAATCCTGTAACTACAATTGTCACGCCTAATTCTTCTCCCAACGTATCGTCATAGGTAGAGCCAAATATGATATCAATATCATTGCGAGAGGCAAGACGAATATCGTTTAAAATTTCATCAATTTCATCAATTGTTACTTCATGTTCTCTTGAAGATGAAACATTTACAAGTGCTTTTTTAGCCCCTCTAATATCTCCATCATTCAACAAAGGAGACTCTAATGCTTTTTTAACTGTAATTTTAGCTCTATCTGCACCATCTGCATATCCAGAACCCATGATGGTAACACCTCCGCTAGTCAATACACCTTTCACATCCGCAAAATCTGTATTAAATTCTCCAGGAACCGTTATAATTTCAGAAATTCCTTTTGCAGCTGTTGCTAATACATCATTAGCCAAAGCAAAGGCTTCGCTACCTTTTAAAGAACCATACATTTCTCTAATTTTATCATTAGAAATAATAATAATAGCATCAACCTCTTCTTTTAGATTTTCGATACCTGCTGTAGCTTTTTCTACTGCAGATTTTCCTAAATTTGAAAAAGGTGTAGTAACAATTGCAATTGTCAAAATACCCATTTCTCTTGCTACTTGAGCTACAACGGGTGAACCACCGGTTCCGGTTCCTTTTCCCATACCTGCCGTAATAAACAACATTTGAGTATTATGCCCCAATTCTTCTTTTATCAAAGCCAAAGACTCTTCTGTAGCTTTTCTTCCAATTTCTGGATCAGCACCTACACCAAGTCCATTAGTTAATTCGGGGCCTAATAAAATTTTATTAGGGACTGGCGAAGCATATAAATGTTGTTCATCGGTATTACATACAATAAAGTTAACACCTGCTATACCTTTGTGATACATGTGATTTACGGCATTGGTACCGCCACCACCGACTCCTATTACTTTAATGATAGAAGATTTGTCTTTTGGCAAATTGAAATCTAAGTCCATAATACAATTTTTTTTACGTTATTTAATTTATTTTTAATTTATTTTATTTGATATCTTCAAAATCTTTTACAATATTCTCATCGAGCAATAATCCACCAAGTTTAATTCTTAATTTTTCTGCCCATAAACTTCCTATTTTGGCAGCTTTTGTGGGCTCTATTACTTTCTCTTCTTGAAAATCTATTACCTCAGGCTTTTCTACTATTTTACTTCTTTCTATTTCTTCTTTGGTTTCTACCATATCATTATTTGCATTCTTGGCAGCCAATAAAACCAATCCAATAGCAGTAGAGTACATCGTATCGGCTAATGAACGATCTTTTAAATTAGATAAATACGCATTGGGCCTACCTATTTGTGTAGGGATACCTGTAAATTGCTCCACATAATTTTTCAAATCATTGATCATAGCACCACCTCCTGTAATGACGATACCTGCATTAAGAGCATCTTTATAAAAATTAGATTGAATCTCATTTTTAACCAATGTAAATATCTGATCCAAACATGCATTGATAAATCTGCAATAAGTTCGCTGATCTATATTTAGCGGATCTTGTCCTTTAAAATTATTAACTACTAGATATTTAGAATCTAAAGGAATATGTTTATACAAAGCACTTGTAGCATTTACATTTTCTTTTAAGGATTTTGCTGTAGTTTTACTAAGTCTGAAAAATTTTCGAATTTGCTCCGTCAAATATTCTCCAGCATATGGGAAAATAGCTGTGTGACGGATCATTCCATCGGAAAATATAGCCAAGTCCGTAGTGCCTCCTCCAATATCAATTAAACAAACTCCTTCACTTATTTGCTCTTTAGACAATACCGCTTCTGCAGATGCTAATGGTTCTAAGTCCATATTTATAAGCTCAAGGCCAGCCATTTCTACTGCCATTTCAATATTCTTTGAAGGATTGGTGTTCCCAATAATTATATGCCAATTAGCCTCCAGACGATTGCCACGCATACCAATAGGATTATTGTTTCTTGGAATTTTTCCATCTACATAAAATTCTTGTGGCTGATAGCTAATTATTAATTCACCTGGGCTCGTCATAATATTGCTCACTTGATTTTCCAATTGTTTAATATCATGTTCATCAATTAAACTATCCGAATTTGGCCTTGTATAGCTCAATCGCATGATAGTTGATTTGACATGCGCTCCCGCTACACCCACAATCACTTTTTTGATTTTCATATTACTATTGCGCTCAGCAATTTCAACAGCTTTAATAATATCTTCGGACGTATCTCTGATATTCTTCACTTCACCGTCCTCTACTCCTCGAGAAACGACCTGCCCTTTTCCTAAAATTTCAATTTTTTTATCGCCAACTTTTTGGGCAACAATGACACAGATTTTTGTAGTACCTATATCTAGACCTACTACAATTTCTCCTTTTTTCATTTCTTTTTGTTTGTCCATAATTTTTTATATTGATTTTTTATTTAACTTTTTATGCCTATTATTTGATTTTTAAATGTAAAATCCAAGTATTTGTATTGCGATAAATCCACATAATTCAATACTGATTTATAGAAAATCAATATTTTATTAAATCTTTTTTCATAATCCTCATTTATAGTTCCAAATTTTAATATAGAATGGCTAAATATCATCACCAACTCTATCTTTCCATTAGGATCTACGTATACTTGATCTATTGCTTTTGCCCAAAAGTCATTTTCTTTTACAAAATTCAAAATCGTCTTAACTTCATATTGAATAAAGCTGTCCGTCTTTGTGATAGGATTTAGCAGACCTTGCGTAGAGCCCATAACAGCAATTACTCTTTTTGAAAAGTTATTTGAAGTAGGCATCTTATCCCAATTTTCAGATAAATAATAGGATTCTTGTTCCCCTTCAAAAATACGAGCAATTGGATTTTTTTGTTCTACAAAAATGGTTAAATTTCCATTTTGTCCGGACACTATTTGTGCATTTTGAACATATTCATTTTGTGAAATACTTTCTTCCAGCTCATTTATTTTTAAATCAATGATTCGTTTTCCTTTCCAATGAGCATTGAATCTATCTACTTCAGTTAATATATCTTTTTCATTGATAAAGTAGTTCCCTTTTTTATTTGTAAAAACCAATTGAATATTCTTGGCCCGAACATTATTTTTTGTATCTATAGCATAGAAGCTAGCGATAGCAAATACAGCTACAAAACCTATCCAAGTGATAAATTTTATTACTTTTAAGAAGCTATATTTTTTTCTATTTTCCATGCAACAATGTTATCAATTTTGGATGTAATAAATTAATATCGCCCGCACCTATTGTTACCAATACTTCTATTTCTTCCTTTTTTATATATTCTAATACAGCTTCTTTTTCCAAAATTCTAGAAGTGGTAGTCATATTTTCTTGTATCAAAGCCGAACTCACACCCGCTATAGGCAATTCTCTTGCAGGATAAATAGGCAATAAGATTACCTCATCCGCCATATCTAATGCCGCTGCAAAATCCAAATGCAAATCCTTGGTACGACTGAATAAATGTGGCTGAAAAATAGCCGTAACTTTCTTAAATGGATATATTTCCTTGACACTCTGAAGAATAGCCGCGATCTCTGTAGGATGGTGAGCATAATCATCTATTAGTATCGCATTTTTTCCTTCGTACAAATACTCAAATCGTCTTTTGATACCTTTGAATCCAGAAAGTGCTTTTGCAATTTCTTGTTCTTCGGCATCCATAAGGGTAGCTACAACTACTGTAGCTAAAGCATTTTCAATATTATGTCGCCCATTGAAATGCAATTTATATTTTTGCTCTTCTTCATTGATGTCAAACATCCCAAACCCTTCCTTTACCTCAACATTTGTAGCATTAAATTCTTCATTATCAAAGCCATAAATAATTTTTTCAGCATCAGTTTGAATAAATTCTGCTGCCTTTTCATTTATAACCAAAATACCATTTTTATCTAATTTATCTACAAATTCTTGAAATGCTTTATATATATTTTCTTTTGTCCCATAAATATCCAAATGATCCGTATCTATGGATGTTATGACAATTAGATTTGGCTGTAATTGTAAGAAAGAACGATCAAATTCATCTGCTTCTACTACTACTATATCTTCTGTACCAAAAACATAATTACTTCCAAAGTTGACAGAGATTCCGCCTAGAAAAGCACTACATTCTATCCCACATTGCTGTAGAACATAAGATATCATACTACTCACCGAGGTTTTTCCGTGACTTCCCGCTACTGCTATGGTAAATTTATCTTTTGTAATCAATCCCAGCGTTTCCGATCGCTTCATTATGGGAATCCCTGACTGCTGAATATGATTCCACAAAACACTATCTTTGGGAATAGCAGGAGTATATACCACTAAATCAATATTTGCTGGAAATAATGAGGCCTTATCTTCATAATGAATTTGAGCGCCCATGGCTATTAATTCTTTCGTCAAATCTGTCTCAACTTTATCATAGCCCATTACATTTTTACCAGATTGGATAAAATATTTCGCCAAAGCACTCATTCCTATGCCTCCAATTCCCAAAAAGTATATATTCTTTAGATCTTTCATTTGCTTTAATTCCATTCTGGTATTGACTTAATAATATAATCTGCTATTTCACTCGCGGCATTCGGTTTTGCTAATTTTTTTAAGCTCAGAGTCATAAATGCCTGCATATCTTTATCTTCCATCAATTGAATCATTGTTGGAACTAATTTTTCATTTGCATCAACATCTTTTATCATCATAGCGACTTTACTTTCTTGCAGCGCCATCGCATTTTTGGTTTGATGATCTTCAGCTACATTGGGGGAAGGAAGAATTATTAATGGTTTACCCACTACAAACATCTCAAAGATAGCACCTCCAGAACGCGACACAATAACATCTGCAGCAGCATAAGCCGCTTGAATATTTTGAATAAAGTCAACTACTTTTATAGATTCAGTTTCATACTTTTTATATTGACTTAGATAAGCTTTGCCACATTGCCAAATAATTTGATATCCTTTGTTTTTCAATATATCTAACTCTTTCTCTATGGCTTTATTTATTGCATTAGCGCCCAAACTTCCTCCTGTAATAAAAAAGGTTTTTTTATCTTCTTTAAATCCAAAAATAGCCAAAGCTTCTTGCTTTGTCATCATTCCTGCTTCAAAATCTTCGCGAATAGCATTTCCGGTATTGATTACATTTTTATTGGCAAAATAAGACTCCATACCATCAAAAGATACAAAAACAGCTCTTGCGTGTGATCCTAATATACGATTGGTATATCCTGGTAATGAATTTTGCTCTTGGATAAAAGTTGGGATTCCCATCCAGCTAGCCATTTTCAATGTAGGTCCACTTGCATAGCCACCAGTTCCAATAGCTACTTCGGGCTTGTATTTCAAAATTACAAGAAAGGTCTTGATAAAACTAAATATAAGCTTAAATGGGAGTGCTATATTTTTGAGGATATTAGTAAAAGTCCAAGAACGCTGGAAGCCAGCGATAGGAAGTCCAATGATTTCAAATCCTTCAGCTGGAACCTTTTCCATTTCCATTTTGCCTTGTGCGCCTACAAATAAGAACGTAGCGTCAAGTTTCTTTTCCAAAGCACGAGCTATAGCTATAGCAGGGAAGATATGTCCTCCTGTACCACCACAACTCATCAAAATTCGCTTTTTCAATTGACTCATTTACGCTTTATTTATACCGCCATTTGGCTTGTTAATTCATCTATATAAGTTTCTTTAGAAGGGGCCTTTCCCAGTTCTTCCAACTCTACACTTCGGCTTACACTAATTATTATTCCAAATGCAATTCCAAAAAACAACAAACTACTTCCTCCCATACTTACCAGAGGTAATGTAACCCCCGTAGATGGCAATAACCCTACATTGACACTCATATTTACAAATGCTTGAATTACAATACTTAATCCTAATCCTAGTGCCAATAAAGCACCAAATGTTCTAGGACTTTTAATCACAATTAAAACAACTCTATATAATAATGTCAAATACAAAATAATTAATATAATGCCTCCAAGCAAACCCCACTCTTCAATTATAATAGCATATACATAATCTGAAAATGCATTTGGCAAAAAGTTTTTTTGTCTACTATTGCCTGGGCCATTAGGCATAATACCACCTCTAGCAATAGCAATATGCGCTTGTTTTACCTGATATTGCATATCCTTTTTATCTTTAGGGGTCGTATATTCCTCTATCCTAGATTTAATCGTTTTTAATCTTCCAAATTTTAAATAATCATCGGATACATTCATTACCATAAAAATAAACAATGCCCCAAATATTGCCCCTACGCCAATAGTCCCAAAAAGTAACGTACTCTTTACCCTACCAACAAACATCATAGTAAATGCCATAACTAATACCATTATAGATGTTGAGAAATTTTCAATAAATATCAATCCCGATATTGCAAATGTAACCAATAACATAAAGCCATAATATCCTTTTATAGAGTTTAAATTATCTTGATGTTTGCTTAGATAGCGTGCTAAAAACATAATGAGCGCTACTTTGGCAAAGTCCGATGGCTGTATCGTGAAATTAATAATAGGAATTTTTATCCAACGGCCCGCTTCATTGACACGCTCACCCATAAATGTAGCAAACAAAAGACCAAGAATAGCCAAAGGAATAAATAATTTGTATAGCCCTGCAAAATATTGATATGGAAATAAATGAACTATCCACATTATAGATATTGATAATACAATCAACATTAAATGTTTAACGATATGCGAGGCCACAGATGTTTTTTGAGCATAAGCAAGTGTCTCTACGCTGCTATATACAGCCATAGCACTAAATAAAGATAGTAGCAATACTACTATCCATATTATTTTGTCGCCTTTAAATTTGCTCAATATTCGTTCCATTCTTTATCAAATAATTCTTACAATTCTCGTACACAGTTTTTAAATTGATCTCCTCTATCTTCATAATTTTTGAATAAATCAAAGCTGGCACAGCATGGTGATAATAAGACACATTCTCCTTTTGCCGCTAATTTACTAGCCGAACGTACCGCATCTTTCATATTATTGGTACTTAAAATTACATCTACTATCCCACTAAATGTTTGCTGGAGTTTAAAATTGTCTTCTCCTAAACATACAATAGCCTTTACCTTATTTTTTACCAAATCCAATAACACATCGTATTCATTTCCTTTGTCTACACCTCCTACAATCCATATCGCCTTTTTATGAAGACTTTCCAACGCATACCAAGTAGAATTGACATTGGTAGCTTTACTATCATTGATGTATTCTACCCCATTGATAGATAAAAAGCTCTCCAATCTATGAGGAATTGCTGTAAAACTTGCAAAACAATCGCGCAACTTCTCATTTCGAATCTCAAAATGTTTAGCTGCAATACCTGCTGCCAAAGAATTATAATGATTGTGCTTGCCTTTGATAGTTAATTCTTGTGTGTGCATAGAAAATTCGGGTTCTGAAATATTAATAATTAATTGTTCTTCTTTTATATAGCCTCCTTTTTCTATAGGTTCAAGTATAGAAAAAGGAATTTTATCTGAAAAAATCTTATGAGAGTTTTCTTTCATAAAATCCTCTGTCTCTTTATCGTCTTTGCAATAGATAAAAAGATCATTATCAGTTTGATTCTGGGTAATTTTAAACTTGGAATAGACATAATTTTTCATTTCATAATTGTATCTATCCAAGTGATCGGGAGTAATATTGAGTAAAATAGCGACATCACACTTAAACGTATGCATATCATCTAATTGAAAGCTACTTATTTCTAAAACATATATATCCTTGGGATCTTCTGCTACCATGTATGCAAAACTATTCCCTACATTTCCTGCCATACCTACATTGAGTCCAGCATTTTTAAATATATGATATATCAAATTTGTGGTCGTTGTCTTGCCATTACTTCCTGTAATACCAATGATTTTTCCTTTTTGATATCTATAAGCAAATTCTAATTCGGATATAATAGGAATTTTTTTAACTTTTATTTTTTGAATTATTTCGGCTTTTTCTGGGATACCAGGACTTTTCATGATTTCATCGGCATTTAAAATATATGCCTCTGTATGATCACCCTCTTCAAAATCAATTCCATATTGAACCAATTTATTTTTGTATTTATCGGCCAGTAAATTTTTGTCGGATAAAAAGACATCATATCCTTGCTTTTGTGCAAGAATAGCAGTACCTACACCGCTTTCAGCTCCTCCTAAAACAACTATTCTCTTTTTCATTTGATTATCTCAATTTTAAGAATACTACTGTAATTACTGCCAATAAAACCCCTACAATCCAAAAACGCATAACAATTTTGGACTCAGGAATACCCATTTTTTGATAATGATGATGTAAAGGCGACATCAATAAAATTCTTCTGCCTTCTCCAAATTTCTTTTTCGTGTATTTAAAATATCCTACTTGCATCATCACAGATAAATTCTCTACTAAGAAAATTCCGCATAATATAGGAATCATCATTTCTTTTCTAATAATAATAGCAATGGTAGCAATAATTCCTCCTAAGGCCAAGCTGCCTGTATCGCCCATAAAAATTTGAGCAGGATAGCTATTCCACCACAAAAACCCTACACAAGCTGCTACAAATGCACTCACAAAAATCACAAGCTCCCCTACATGTGGAATATACAGGACATTGAGATATTCGGAAAAAATACTATTTCCTGTCACATATGTAAGTACAGCCAAGCTAGCGCCAATTAGTGCAGAACTACCCGCAGCCAATCCATCAATACCATCGGTAATATTAGCTCCATTGGATACCGCTGTAATGATAAAAATCAGTAAAATAAAAAACGGAATAAAATAGAGATTCGGATGCAATCCTATTTTCTCAAAAATATCATCATAATTCAAATTATTTCCTTTCAAAAAAGGCACATTTGTAATCAATTTTTTAGTATCGTGTGTATAATACAATCCATCTACCTCTTTACCTTTTCCCAAAATCATTGTATCGGTCTTAAAAATATTGACTGGATTGTACGGATCATGAATTTTCCCTTCTTCAAGCGTAAAAACATACGTATTGTTCAAATCACGCACTTTAATATCAGGATGAAAGTACATCATTATAGCCACAAAAATGCTAACGCCTACCTGACCAATAATTTTAAATTTGCCTTGTAACCCTTCTTTATTCTTCTTAAAAACTTTTATATAATCATCTAAAAATCCAATGCCTCCCAATACGATTGATACAATAATAAGCATCCATATATATACATTTGTAAGATTGGCAAATAACAAGGTAGGGATAACAATAGCCGCTATGATAATAAGTCCACCCATAGTAGGCGTTCCTGTTTTTTCCATTTGTCCTTCAAGTCCCAAATCACGAATCGTTTCGCCTATTTGTTTTTTTCTTAAAAATTGTATCAATTTTTCTCCAAAAACAATCATTATCAATACACTTACAAAAACAGCTAATCCTGCTCTAAACGATATATAGTTGAACAATTTTGCTCCAGGCAAATGAAATTGATTATTCAAAAAATTAAAAAGATGATACAACATTATTTCTATTTTTTAGAGTCCCAATTCATTAAAAATTAATTCCAATACTTTTCTATCATCAAAATCGTATTTTACACCTTGAATTTCCTGATAAGTTTCATGTCCTTTACCAGCTATTACTATTATATCACCCGTTTCGGATAGCATACAAGCTGTTCGAATGGCTTCTTGCCTGTCTACAATAGTCAAGGTAGATTTTAGCATAGTGCCATCTAGTCCCTCTTTCATTTCTTTGATAATATCTATAGGATTTTCATTGCGTGGATTATCGGAAGTCAATAATACTTTATCGCTATATTCACATGCAATTTGAGCCATTTTTGGTCGTTTTTCTTTATCTCTATTTCCACCACATCCTACAACTGTAATTAAATGGTTTTCTTTTTTCAATCGCTTGGCTTCAAACAATAGCTTTTCTAGAGCATCTGGGGTGTGAGCATAATCCACAATACCTACAATCCTCTTAACATGAGAAATTACCGTTTGAAATCTCCCCTGAATGGGTTTCAATTTGGAAATAGCTATATCTAGAATTTCCTTATCCATTCCCAATTCTGATGCCATCGCATATACAGCTAGTACATTATAAGCATTGAATTCTCCAGATAATTGCGTATAAATTTCTTTCCCATCAATTTTCAAACTCATGCCTTCCGTAAACGTATCCAAAATACTGCAACGATAATCGCCCATACTTTTAAGCGCATAAGAGACCTTCTTTGCTCCTGTATTTTGAAGCATAAAATTGCCCTTTTTATCATCGATATTGGTAATAGCTATAGCTGTAGCTTTTAATTCATCAAAAAACCTTTTTTTGGTGTCTAAATAATGGCTGAATGTTTTGTGATAATCCAAATGATCATGGGTAATATTGGTAAAAATAGCGCCATCAAACTCTATTCCTTCAATACGATATTGATCTATAGCATGACTACTCACTTCCATAAAACAGTACGTACATCCATTATTGACCATTTCTCTCATAAAGGATTGAATAGAAATAGCATCGGGAGTCGTATGAGTAGAAGGTAAAATTTTATCTCCAATTTTAACTTCAATAGTGGACAAAAGACCACATTTAAACCCAAGCGAACTATATAAGTTAAACAACAAAGAAGCAGTTGTGGTCTTTCCATTGGTTCCTGTTACGCCTACTACTGTCATTTTCTGAGAAGGATACTCAAAAAATGTATTTGCCAATTGTCCTAATATTTTAGCAGAATTTTCTACTTGAATATATGCCACATGTGGATTTAAAGATTCTGGAAGTTGTTCACAAACAATAGCTTTTGCTCCTTTTTCTATTGCTTTTTCTATAAAGTCATGTCCATTGGAATGTACGCCTTTAATGGCTACAAAAAGAGTATTTGGGCGAACAAGTCTACTGTCCATTTCTATAGATTCAATAGACGTATGATCCAAAAGTTGAATACTTTTTGATATCATTTTATTTGCCAATAAGTCTATTAAATTGATAGCCATAATTACCCTAAATAAATTTTTACATAACTTCCTTTAAATATTTTTTCTCCAGGTTTAATGGATTGATCTGTAATTTTACCTTTTCCCTGAATGGTGACTTTTGCACCCATATTTTCAAGAATATAAACCGCATCTTTTACGCTCATATCTTTTAAGTTTGGCATTAATTTTGCGGTAGAGAATGAGGGTTTCAATACTATATTTTTTTTCGATACCACAGCGGTTCCCCACTCTGGAGAAGAATCTCCTAGAATTGTATTCCATCCTAATTTTTTTCCAATTGAAACAATATCTTCTTTAAAACCTTTGAAGGTTTTGAGTCCAAGTGATGTTATTGGATTTTTTTGAAGCAATTCTTTGTGAATTTTTATATCTGTAGCATATATTCTATCCGCTATATCTTTAAAAACTGGGGCTGCCACTACATTTCCATAAAAGCCAATAGCATTATTAGGGGAATTAACCACCACAATACATGCATATAGAGGATTTTCAGCAGGGAAATATCCTACAAAAGAGGATTGATAGAACTTTTCTTTATATCCAAGTTTATTTGAAGTAAGCAAATTTGTACCCGTTTTTCCGGCAATAGAATAGTACGATTTAATATTAGAAGCTGTTCCGCTATCTACTACTTTCTCTAGCATTTTCTTGACAGCGATAATAGTTTCTTTTTTGGCTATCTGTTCATTTATAACCTCTGGTCTAAACGTTTCAACGATATTGCTATTATCTCTGATTTCTTTTACTAAGAAAGGCTTCATCATCTTACCATTATTTGCTACAGCTGCATAAAAAGTCAAAATTTGCAAAGGTGTCAATTTCATTTCATATCCAATAGACATCCATGGCAATGATACTCCTGACCATTCTTTTGGCTTCTTTATTTGAGGTGGCACTTCCCCTACTATTTCAATACCAATAGGTTTGGTAAGATTGAATTGTTCCAATTTTGCATAAAACTTATCTTTATCAGAGCTATAAAATTTAAAAATTGGTTTTGAAATTCCTACATTACTAGACATTTTAAAGGCTTCGCTGAGTGAAACGGTAGCATCTTTTGGATGTGCATCTATCATTTCAGCATTATAATATTTGTATCTACCTTTGCTCAAATCAATTTTATAATTTTCATCACAAAAACCATCTTCAAGCAATGCCATTACGGAAGCTAATTTAATAACAGAGCCCGGCTCATTTGGCTCGCCAATAGCATAATTATAATTTTCTACATATTGAATCTCACTATCACCCTTTGCTTGGAATTTTCCAAGATTGGCAATAGCCTTTATTTCTCCAGTTTTGATATTCATCAAAATAACGGATCCATGTTTTGCTTGAAATTTTTTCAATGTTTTTTCAAGAGAAGATTCTGCTAAATCCTGAAGATTTACATCTAAGGTTGTGTATATATCCAACCCTGGTTTTGCACCAAATTCGCTCTGCTCTTCCAATGGCATGTATATTCCTCCAGCCACTTTTTGCATCACGATTTCTTTATTTTCTCCTGTCAATTCTTCATTAAATCTTCCTTCTATTCCCACTTTTAATTTACCCGAGTCCCTGATATAACCAATAGTTCGCTGCGCCAAGAATCCAAAAGGCATTTTTCTTGTATTTTCTTGTTCTACTATCAATCCCGATTGATTTTTTGACAAATTGAAAATAGGGAAAGACTTAATAAGTTTAAAATCCAAGAAAGATACTTTTCGAGCAATTGGGAAAAAACGTTTCCCACTTTCTCTAGCATCATTAAGAGCCAATTTCCATTCTGCAGCTGTTTTTACAGTCAATTTAGCCGCTAAAGCTTGTGCTAGTGAATCTATCTTTTGATTCCAAACCGTATCGAGTAATCCTTCGGCTTTTGTATCCATAAAAAGGTTAAATGTAGGAATGGTAGTTGCTAACATTCGTCCATCATATGTATAAATATTGCCTCTTTCTGCTATGATTTTTCGCTCTGCAAGTGTAAAGTTATCGCCTACTTTTTTCCAATATGCCCCATCGAAATATTGAGTGTCCACTATTTTCCATACGATAAGTAGGCTCACTATAAGTAGTATGCCAAAAACAAAGTAGGTTCTATAAAGGATGTTACTCTTGGTGTTCAAATTCTTTTTTATCTAATGTTATTCTAAAAGGGGGTTTATCCAATGGTACTAAATTCATTTCTTGTGCTTTGGGTGTTACTTCGGACAATTTGCTTTTATACATCAAGTCGCTTTTTTTTGTCAAATATTCCCATCGCAATTCCTTCAATTCATTCGCTTTATAATTTATTTCTCTAATCAAACTAATGGCTTTGTGATTGTTCCAAATGTACAGCATAGAAAGTGCAAACAAATACACTACAAACTGTAAATTCTTTTTTGTCCACTCTAAGAGATACTTAATTGTACCTTCCAAAGTATATTCCATTATCTTAATTTTTAATTTTTTCCATGACTCTCAACTTTGCACTTCTACTCCTACTATTTTGTTTTATCTCTGTGGCAGATGGAGCAATTGCTTTTTTTGCAATAACTTTCCAAGGCCATTCTTTTCGCTTTCCAAATATATCGGTAGTAGACTGCTCATCAAATTCACCATACTTCATATAATTTTTCACAATTCGATCTTCCAAAGAATGAAAGGTAATAATTGATATTCTACCACCCACTTTCACAATTTTAGACATACTTTCTAGCATACGTTTCAATGTTCCAAGTTCATCATTAACTTCCATTCGCAAGGCTTGATATACAGGAGCCGCATAACTTTCAAAGGGTCCAAACTTAATGCCAAGAAGGATTTCATTTAAATCATCACTTTTTTCAAATTTCTTGTGAGTTCGTTTCTCAATAATCCTTGTAGCTAATGTTTTTGCATTTCGCACTTCTCCATATTCTTGAAAAATCCACTGCAACTGCTCTTCATTATATGTATTGAGAATGTCTTTTGCAGCGATAGCCATACGTTTATCCATTCTCATATCCAATTCAATATTGCTACGATATGAAAAACCACTAGCATCATCATTGAATTGAAAACTACTCACGCCCAAATCGGCTAGTACGCCATCTACCTCTTCAATACCAATAGCTACTAGATAGTCAGATGCATTTTCAAAATTTTCTCGAATTAGCTCTAATCTAGCATCATCCCATTTATTTTGAAAAGCACTTTCATCTTGGTCAAAAGCATACAATTTGCCTTTGGGCCCTAGCTGGTCCAGCAAAAGCTTGGAATGTCCGCCACCGCCATACGTCAAATCTACATAGACCCCGTCTTTATTTAGACATAGACTATCAATAGACTCATTTAAAAGAACGCTTATATGATACATTTCTCCGTATTATCTCAATTTATGAATACATGATACTATTTATAAATCAAGATTTCCTAAAACTCGCTCTGCCAAATCTTCAAAAGAACTATTATCCTGCTGATTCATCAATTCATTGTATTTTTTACTATCCCAGATTTCAAAATAATCCTTGACAGGTGTCAATACAATTTCTTTAGATATACCCGCATATTCCAATAATTGCTTTGAAATATTAATTCTATCGCCTGCATCCAATGTCATTTCGGTAGCACCGCTATAAAATCTTCTTACAAATTCTCTGTTTTCTCTATTAAATGTATTTAATACATCAATTTTTGCTTTCACTTCTTTCCATACATCATATGGGTATAATGTAAGGCAGTTTTCAAAACCTCTATTAACTACAAATTTATTTTGAGCTTCTTCCGACATCCCTTCTTTAAGAGCTGTAGGAATTCTCAATCTACCTTTGTCATCTATTTTAATAAAACTTTCACCTAAAAAAGCCATATGTGAATAAAAATTTCCACAAAATTACACTTCTTTTTTTAATTCCCCCATATTTTCCCACTTTTTTTAAATAAATTTTTCAACAAAATTGACTTACTTGTGTTGGTAAAATGTTGATTACTTTTTTAAAAGAAACAAAACACCTTTTATTTACTTATTATTAGACGATTCTAATCATATAATTATCAACAATAATTTCATTATTTTAAATCAACATATGTAGATAGTCTATTTAATTTGAGCTACTTATGTGATTTTACTAGAATTGTGGATAATTTAAATATTAAAATTAATCACAATATATTGATTTTCATATATATATATAAATCATAATTTTATCAATATCTTAAAATGTACTATCTATAGTTCAGCTAAATAGATGTCCACAGGATCAAGTTATAACAAAAAAATGACTTTGTTGATATTACACTATTTTTGCAAATCAAAATCTAAATGTAAATACATGAAAATACGCAAAACATTGATTTTATTGTACACTACAATGGGTTTTATGCTTTTTTCACAATCGGCCGAAACAAAAAGTGTAAAAAAAATGATGTCTTTGGGGGAAAATGTGGGAATCAAAACCAAAATGCCTTTTGCAAATGAAAAAGATCTCACAAAACTGCTTAATCAATGGATGAAAGATCTTTCAGTAGAAAATGTACAAGCGCCAAATGGAAGCAATGAACTAATCTATAATAAGGTCCCCATGAATGGATATGTTCATAGAATGAAAATTTATAATACCTTTTTACAAGAAGGCAAAGATGTTGCATGGACTAGTTTTTATTTTGACCCCACCAATAATAATATTACAAATATTGACTCCGCGAATGATTTTATAAATCAATTTTACAAAAAACATATTGCTACATTGTATGAAGACAGTATAAAAGAAGCTACCTTTCAGTTTGAAAAATTAGACGCAAGTCTTAAAAAAGAGACCAAAAAGAGATATGAGGCCGAAAAAGAAATCGCCGAATCAAAAAATAATATAGTGGAGGCTGAAAAAAATATTGAAATAGCTAAAAAGAACATCACCAATAGAGAAACGGGAATCGATTTGCTGAAAACAAATGTAGAAATAGCAGAGAGAATATTAAAAGAGCATAAAAAAACTGAAAAGGAAGTAGATGATGCGGAAGATGAATTTGACAAAAATAAAAACAAATTAAAATCCCTTAAAAGGAATTTAGAGAAATTGAAAAAGAATCCTGAAACAAATGCTAACTTGATAAAAGCTCACAATCAAGATATTGAATCTATGGAGTCTATCGTAAAAGAAAAAGAAACAAAATATGAAAGTATAAAATCTATCTATAAGAGCAAATATAAAGAACTAGACAAAATCTTAGATAAGGAAAAAGAAAGACTGCATGATGCGGAAAAAGAAATAAAATCCAATACAAAGACTGAAAGTAAAGGGGATAATCAAATAAAAAAAGAAAAGAAAAATATTGCTGAAAACGAAGCAATCATAACCAAGTTTGAAACTGATATAAAAGTTTCATTGAATAAAGAAATTGAAGACCAATTAAAATTTATTGAAAATTTAAAAGAACGAAGTTTAATCTACAAATAAATATGAACCCACTTTCGCACTACCTCTTAGAAATCCAAGCAATAAAACTAAGTCCCGAAGCACCTTTCACATGGGCTAGCGGACGCAAATCGCCTATTTATTGCGACAACCGAATTACACTTTCCTATCCAAAAGTACGAGATGAAATTTGCAATCAATTTGTAGAAAAAATAAAAGCTCAATATCCTCAAGCGGAAGTAATAGCAGGCGTAGCCACAGGGGGTATTGCTCATGGAGTATTGGTAGCACAAGCATTAGGACTTCCCTTTGTATATATAAGAGATAAGCCCAAAGCACATGGAAGACAAAATTTAGTCGAAGGCGATTTGAAGCCAAATCAAAAAGTTGTCATAATTGAAGATCTAATTTCTACGGGTGGGAGTAGCTTAAAAGCGGTTGAAGGAATTAGAGAATCTGGTGCTGAAGTTCTGGGCCTTTTGGCCATTTTCACATATGGATTTTCTCAGGCTAGCGAAGCTTTTAAAAATGCTACTTGCAATATGGATACACTCACTTGTTTTTCAGAATTGATACAAGCCTTAAAAGAGCAATCAAAATTTCCACAAAAAGATATTGAATATATGGAAGCGTGGATAAAATCATAAATACTTCGTCTTGTACTGCATACTTGACTTTTTTTTCAAAAAACGCTATACCCACCTCTTACAAAGGCTTCAAACCTTTGAAGAAAGTCAAAAAGAGGTTTTAAAATCAATTATTGAAACAAACAAAACATGCCAATATCTTGTTTCTCATGAGATAAAAAATATAGATGATTTTGAAAAATTACCTTTAGTTCATTACGAAGAACTTGAAAATGATATAGTTTCATTAGGATGCACTAAATATTTCTCACTGAGTTCAGAAAAAATCATTGCCTGCTCAAAATCTAGCGGAACTACAAGCACTAGTAAATGGATCCCACAGAGCAAAAAAAATATTAAATATAACTATAAGGCAGGTTTTGACTTGCTTTCGTCATATATATTTCATCATCCCAATTCAAAAATCACCGCAGGAAAAAACTTTTCACTCACAGGTAGCTATGAGTGCAAAAATGGATTAATTGTAGGCGATATTTCTGCACTAATTGCATTTTATTTGCCCTCCATTTTTCATTTTTTTAGGATTCCCTCAAAAAAAATTGCATTAATTCAAAACTGGGACAAAAAGCTAGAGGCTCTAATTCCAAAGTTAATTCAATCTGATATCCGATGGATCGCAGGTGTTCCTTCATGGATAAAAGTGATCATTGATCGAATAGAATTTGAAACACAAAAATCCATCTTAGAGATTTGGCCAAATTTGGAAGTTTTCTTTTATGGCGGTACGGATATAGCTATTTATAAATCACAATTTGACCAAATATTTCAAAAAAAAGTAGTGTATTGGCAGACATACAATGCAAGTGAAGGGTTTTTTGCCATTCAAATCTCGCCAAACTCATCAGATATGGCACTTATAAGTGATTATGGCGTTTATTTTGATTTTTTGTGTGTAAAATCAAATCAGATCGTCCAATATAAAAATTTAAAAATTGGAAATCAATATGAACTAATTATAACAAATTCATGCGGACTATGGCGATATAGAATAGGGGATGTAATAAAAATAACCCATAAAAATCCCCTAAAAATAAAAATAGTAGGAAGAACAAAACATTTTATCAATGCATTTGGTGAAGAATTGATGATACATAATGTGGAAAAAGCATTGGAAATTCTCAATCAAGAAATGGCATTTGAAATAGTCCATTATACCGTTGCTCCAAAGATTGATGAAAATGATAAAGGATTTCATAAATGGCTAATTGAATTCAAAATGTCCCCATCAGATATATCTATATTTGAGAAAAAACTAGATACTATTCTACAATCTCTGAATAGTGATTATAAAGCAAAACGAACCCATGATTTAGTAATGAAAAATCTTCAAATTATCACTGCAAAAAATGGTCAATTTGAAAAATGGCTGCGAAATCAAAATCGATTATCAGCTCAAGCTAAAATTCCAAAACTATCTAATGATACGTTCATTATAGATGAAATATTGTCCAATTCTCAATTAAGAAATAACCATTAATTTTAAATTTATAATTTTGTAACTTGAAATATAAAAAATCTTAACATGTATAATGGGAAAAAAGTAGTGGTTGTAATGCCCGCTTACAATGCAGAAAAAACGTTAGAAATCACATATAATGAAATACCCTTTGATCTTGTAGATGATGTAATTCTGGTAGATGATCATAGCAAAGATAATACTTCCGATAAAGCGAAAGCATTAGGCATAAAACATGTGATTAGACATGAACAAAACAAGGGATATGGTGGTAATCAAAAAACATGTTATAACAAAGCCATGGAATTGAATGCAGATATTGTAGTAATGCTTCATCCCGATTATCAATATACGCCCCTATTACTTACCGCTATGATATCCATTATTGGCAATGGATTATATGATATTGTTTTTGCTTCAAGGATACTAGGAAAAGGAGCCTTAAAAGGAGGTATGCCTTTATATAAATATATAGCGAATAGATTTTTGACATTGTTTCAAAATATTATGATGAATCAAAAACTATCGGAATATCACACGGGGTATAGAGCCTTTTCAAAAAAAGCACTGCAAAGTATTAACTATAATATGATTTCAGATGATTTTGTATTTGACAATCAAATGATTACTCAGCTTTTTATGAAAAATTTTGAATGCGGTGAAGTTACATGCCCCACGAAATATTTTGAAGAAGCTAGCTCTATCAATTTCAAAAGAAGTAGTATATATGGACTTGGCTGTCTAAAAACTGCTATTGAATATAGACTTCATAGATGGGGAATAATCAAATTTGATTATTTAAAATAATACTTTTTGAAAGCATTTTTTATAAAATATAAAGAACTAATTTTATTCCTATTTTGGGGAACTATAACATTATTCTTTACGTGCAATCATGTAGTATGGCGAGATGAAATGAGAGCTTTAAGCATTGTAATTGATTCTCATTCTATATTTGACCTTGCATTTCATAAACTTGAAAATGAAGGACATCCAATACTATGGTACTTAATTTTATATATATTTTATTTTATTTTAAAATCTACTATTGTTTTAAAAATTGCATCCTTTACAATTGGGATTTTCAATACGTACTTAATCGTTTTTAAAACAAAATTATATTTCATAGTCAAACTACTCCTGATTTTTACAAGCTTAATGTTTTTTGAATATACAATAAAAGCTAGAAATTATGGGATATCAATTACGTTTATACTATTATTATATAACTTATTAGACAAGGAATTTAATAAAAAAAACTATTTTTTACTTATTCTATTCTCAATATTGTTATCTCAAACAAATATTATTGGCTTTATTATAAGTATTGCATTTCACATAATATATTTATTTGAAAAAAGGATACAAAACAAAAAATTGTTATTGATTTCTGGTGTAGTTTTATTTTCAAATACCCTTCTCTTTTATTTAATTACAAAAACCAACTCGTTATCTGTATTTTTTATAGATAAATCAGTACTTATAAAAAAAATGCTGAATTTAAATTCATTGTCTCTATTGCTTCCATATTATTCATTCAAACCATTCATAGGCACAATGAATTCAGTAGGAATAGGCATAGGAACTCTTATATTGTTTCTTCTTATCTTATCCTTAAAAAAATCAAAATTATATCTCACAGCGATATATACTTTATTAATTCTTGCTCAGTTTATTTCAGTTTATGTTTATGGACTTTTTCCTAGACATATAGGGCTTATAATCATTTTCTATATTTTGCTTTTTTTTAGAATAAACTCTTTTGAGAATATAAATGCTATTAAAAACTATTTGAATCTTCCTACTTTAATATTAATTATATTTTTCGTAGCAAACATTGTTCAAATATTTGAAACAATAGAAAAACCCCATTCATGCTCAAAAGAATTTGCAAATTTTATAAATGACGAAAAGTATAACAATTCTATTTTGATTGGTGAACGGGATTTTTTTACCGAAGCAATTCCATATTATTCCGATATAGATATATATGTGCCTAGGGAGAAAATTTATTCTAAAATAACACACTTTACATCTAAAAACTCGGACACTTTAAAAATGAGTGAAATTTTAAATATTTCGGATAGTATTAAGAAACCTATTCTACTTTTATTTGATTCATTTAGCTATTACAAGTCTAAGCCTATCAGACATTTTTTCAATATGAGAGAAAAATGTTTTATTTTTGACACTGTAAATCTTTCAAGAATTCAGTTTTTAAAAAACTTTACGAATACACAATCTGACGAGTTTTATGAACTTTATTATATAAAACCAAGAAAAATATAACTAATTTAATCATAATTTAATTTCAAATTAAATCCTAGTTGAGTGAAAAAAATACAAATATTTATTAGATTTTCCATAGCATGTATATTAATAGTATTAGCTTCATGGACTAGATGGTACTTTACAGGAAGTTTAAAGGCTGATGAAAATTATATAGAAAACAATACGTTGGCACTCAATTTTTATATTTTTTCTTATTTCTCAGGATTTTTCTTACTTGTACATACATATTACAAAATTATTTTTAGAAAAGAAGGATATGATTTGAGTTTAAAAGAGACAAGAACCTTATCTATAATAGGAAATATAATTCTCTTTTTCATGACGGTTATTTTTGCGTCAGACATATACACTTATTTAGCAGAAGGAGAATTAGCTACTAGAGGAATTTTTACCTATACCAATGGTGAACTAGTAAAGAATTCTAAGTTCATAGAGTATGTAAGCTTTTGGTGGAAAGATTGCCCAAATCATTATGGACCACCGCTTTTATTTATGTTTTATTCGTCTGTTTTTATAGGCAAATCCGTAATGGCTAGTTATTGGGTCTTTAAAATCTTAATGTTAATTTCAGCACTACTACTTACTCAAACTATTTTTTTAATTCTAAAAGAACAGAACACAAAAACCACATATAATCTTTATGCTTTAGTAGTTTTAGCACCTCTTTTTTTGATAGAGGGGATAGGACAAACCCATGTGGACCTTGTTATCACATTGTTTATTGCTTTATTTATTTACTTTTTCTTGAAAAATAATTTTTTCATAGCAGTAGTTTTTATTGCATTGGCCATTTCATGCAAAATCATGTACGGCGTTATATTAATTCCTCTTTTTATGGCATTGTTATATGTGAAATATATTAATGCCGCTAAAAACATAAAAGGATTTCTTTCATATTTAATTTTAGGATTATCAATAATTGGGATAATAGTTGGAATTTCATATATCCCCATATGGCAAGGATGGGAAACCATTACCACACCCATGGATTATCACAAAAACAAAACGCCTTGTAGAAGCTTCACCGAATTATCCATTTTGGTTTATAAGTTTGGAGGAGAACTCCTTAAAAATGGATTTAACATACCTCAACTACTTTTAGATGCTCACACAAAAGATTTTCTTTCTGTTAAGAAAATACTAGAATACCAAAGTTTAATAGCACCTATTCTAAAAACTATTGGCTTCCTTTTAGCATTATGGTCTGCGCTGCCTTTACTAAAAATAAAAGATCCAAAAGAAGTTTTTCATGTTTTTGCTAGATTATGGATCATTATTATCACTATTTATTCTCCCATTTTCAATCCGTGGTACTTCATGCCTATTCTTCTATTACTTCTTTTTACAGATACCAAATCCTGGATGATTTATGCAATAGTTGTAATCTCACAAAGTATTAATGGACAACTTGGCAACTCTACGATTCCAATTGGTAATCTTTGGGAAGTTCTTGCATCTATTCAGGTATTGACACTTGTTCCTTTATTTCTATTATATTTCAAAAAACACTTACTTATTGAACCATTTGAATCGTTCAAAACATTAAATAAATAATTCAAAATATGACGTCGAAGAAAATTTCCATTATTACACCTTGCTACAATGAAGAAGAAGTAATTGTAGAGACTTATAAACAACTAACCGAAGTAATGCAAACTAATTTTAGCAGTTACGAATTAGTATTTATAAATGACGGAAGTAGAGATAAAACCTTTTCTATTCTAAGTGGCATAGCTAATGAGGATAGTCATGTAAAAGTATTAAATTTTTCAAGAAATTTTGGACACCAACCCGCGGTAAGTGCTGGGATAAACAATTGTACAGGTGATTATGCGATCATTATTGATGCTGACCTTCAAGATCCTCCAAAATGTATTCCAGAGATGGTTCAATTGGCTATTGAGGAAAATGCAAATGTTGTATATGGTGTAAGAAAAACAAGGCAAGGCGAAACATGGTTTAAAAAAATTACGGCTAAGTATTTTTATAGAATGTTGAATTATTTTTCGGAAACTAATATTCCTGTAGACACTGGAGATTTTAGACTTATTGATAAAAAAATAATCAATCAGTATAAAAAACTAAAAGAAAGACAAAAATATATTCGTGGACTTATTAGCTGGTTAGGATTCAAGCAGGTTCCCTATTATTATGATAGAGATGCCAGACTCGCTGGGGAGACTCATTACCCTTTTATGAAAATGGTGTCTTTTGCAATTAGAGGATTGCTTTATTTTTCAAAAAAACCACTCAATATTGCTACCAACGTGGGATTAACTTGTGTGTTTTTTGCATTTATGTATTTCCTAGTTTATTTAATTTTAAAAATATTTCACCCCGAATCGGTAGTTTCAGGATGGACTTCATTAGTTGGTCTTGTCGTTTTCTTTGGTGGAATTCAACTTATAAGCATTGGATTGATAGGAAATTATATTGGAAGTATGTTTGAAGAAATCAAAGGACGACCTGAGTATATAATTGATGAAGAATAATCAAAAAAACGAACTCAAGGCTACATCGCTTTTTGAAAGCACTACAAATATATAGAATGCTAGAGCTACAGATACTATACAAGTAACAATTATAGCTATAAAAAACCACTTTTCTTTATTCATATTTATACACATAAATGATCCAATAAGCATTTGCTGGCGCTATACGTTTTATCAATTGCAATTGCATCGATTTTGAATTTAATATTTCCGCAGCTGAAAAAATATATTTCCCACCCATTTTCTTGAATTGTGCTACATTCAATTCCAGATATCGTAGTTTCTCCTTATCTTTGGCACACATATTATTCGCTACCGTTTCCATTTGCAATTCCGCGGGAAAAATATAGCATCTATTACCCCAATTATCAAAATACTCTTTCTTTTTCCAATTACTCTTTTGAAGTTCTTTTTCAAAAATTTTCCTAAATTCCAATTTATAATCCAAATCATAAACCGAGAATAATCCATCCAACGTGCTATAGCCTTGATATTGTGCTATTGTAGGGCTCATACCAATTGAAATTACTTTATTTTCAAGAGAAGGAGGTGCTATTTTTTTTATTTCATCAAAAGAATTCAATGCTAAATATTCTTTAAAAGAAGGGAAATTATCTATCCCTATCAATTTCTTATAATTATGTGCCGTTTCATCATTAGAAAAGAACAAAATCAAAAATTGAGAAAAAATAATGAGTGGAATAGTTTTGCGAAGCATAATTCTATACTTAGCAATAGAGTTCATCGAAATCAAGAGTATCAAAAACCATAAAAATGGAAGCAAAAATGCAAAACGATTGAATCGAAATGATTTGATAAAAGTAATATCTGATATTAAAAACTCTATAAAGGGATAAAAAGCTTGCCACAATACAATTAAAAAAATGGCTTTCATTATATTTTTGGACCATTTGTTTTTTTCAATACCAAAATAGCTTATCAAAAACAACACAAAAATCAATAATGAAATAAATATAGAAATATGATAATGTGTACTAAAGAAAAATCCAAAAAACTCCGAAAGGGTACGTCCAAAATTTGGCATTTCGGTATATAAGTTATATGCCACTCGATGCGAGCGAAACCCTTTGAGAAAGAGCATTCCATAGATAAACTGAAAATTGGCTAAAACAGTACCCATACAAAAAGCCATCCAAGCATATATCCATTTCATTACATGATTGTGCTTGATAATAACCAAATAAACCAAATAGATATTGAACAAAATAATCATTTCTATTCCCGACCATACAAATGATGAGAAAAATGGAAATATAAAAAATATCAATAGCGTAGCAAAACTCTTCTTGTTGTAATAAAGCCTTGCAAAACCAAAGGCTAACAAAGGCATTCCCATTACAGATAGACCAAAAGGGGTAAAGAACTGAATAGAAGTAAGTAATAAACATGTTGCAACTAGGATTTTTTCATTGAGCCTAGGTAATGTCATGTATTTTTTTACAAATAAATAAAATGAAACGTATCCAATGGTTTTAAGAATATATTGACCAATAATATATCCATAAAAAATCCCTAAAAAGTTACAGATATTAGCAATAAAAGTAAATCCTGAAGGCATCACATTCCTGGGCAAGCCATCCATGAGTTGTTTTATTTTCATCTCATTTGCAATACTATGCATAATCCCATTTTCTTTCATAATATGAAGCCAAACTAGCTCTCCCTCCAACGTATCATGGATTCGAATATACGAATCTTCCCCCAATATTATATAAGGTAAAAAAAAGCTAATTGTCCATAAACCAAATCCTCCCCAAAATATTAAAGAAAAATGCGATAAAATATGCTTTAAATACTGTTTCAACTTTTCCATTAGTTTTTGTTCAAGATGCGCCTGTTTGTTTCATTCCAATAAAAAGGATGTTCCTTATAAATCCATTGAAAAATGGGTGTAAGTAATCCAATTAAAAACAAAGCCCATATATAAGCATAAGATATATGAAAAATAAATTGTAATCCTGCGGCAAATACAATTAGAATAAATGCACGCAACATTCGATTCTTTGCCAATCGCGGCGATGTTGCTGGATCTGTATAGAAAAAAAGCACAAAAAACAATAACGAGCTATTGAGAATAGAATCTAATGAAAAATGCGAAATCTGAAATATCCATTGAGTTCCTATATACATTATCAAAAAAAACAATACATCCCATCTAAATAAAGATGTGCTAAATAAGAAACATAATGATGACGATACAAAAACGATAGCCAACAACCAATCCCATCTTAAATCGGCTAATTGCAATTGGCCTACAAATAACAATAAAAAACACAAGCCAAATAAGGATGGATTAACCCAATGTTTATAATTTTTATTTAATATATATTTGAAGCTAATAGAAAACAAGGCAGCCAATCCAAATACAAATGTATAATCTGTTCGTAGCATTATAGCTATAGATAAGGCAGAGATAATAGCACTTTTCATTGATTGAATAGATACATGAAACCCTAGACAAAAAAGCCCTTGAACTAGAACAGATATTCCCAAAACAACCCCTACATTTTCATATGCAATATCCCAGCCCAGCATTTCTCTTCCATATACTATCAAAAATACTAAAAGTAAAATTTGTAAAGTTCTGACGTCTCTAACCATCTATCCCGTAATACTTTTAAAAAAATATGGAGCAAAAGTAATTTTTTTTTAGTTAATTAATCCTTTTAAATTTCAAAATTATTTTTTAAAACACTGAAAAATCAGAAGGCTTTATCTTTGGGATTTTAAAAAATCAAAATGAATAGGCTAGAGAAACTTCAAGGAGCGCTAAAGCAGGAATACATACAGGAAAATCAGGCTTATCAGGCCTTATTGCTGTCTATGAATTTTGCGGAAAGAGTAGAAAATGGCTTTTCATGGTATCCACTAGCTATAGAAGATTCAGGATTTACACTAGGAGAATATCCCTATTTGACAGTATCTATTGATGAAAAAAAACTACAATCCCATCAATTCAAATCGGGGAGTATCATTCATTTTTTTCAAAATCAAAATGGGAATATTACGGAGAATAGCCTTAAAGGAAGCATCTATTATATTTCAAAAAATACGGCAAAAATTATTTTGGAAGCGGATGATTTCCCCGAATGGCTTCACAATGGAAAATTGGGTATGGTAGCGGCATTTGATGAGAAAACGCTTCGCGAAATGGAAAAAAGCACTCAAACAAATTTTAGTAGAAAAAGACTCGCCCGCAGCTCTTTTGAGAGATATACTTTATAATGATAAGAAAGCTAATTTTCTATCCAAAACATTTTTCCCAAAAAATCAAAATCTAAATACCTCACAAATTCATGCGATTGAAAATATTTTGGGAGACAATATTATTACGGTGCTTCACGGGCCTCCAGGAACGGGCAAAACCACAACTTTGGTTGAAGCTATTTATCAAAAATCAAAGATAGAAGGTAAAATATTGGTATGCGCCTCTAGCAACAATGCCGTAGATTTATTAGTAGAAAAATTAGCCGAAATTCAAGTTCCTGTTTTACGAATTGGGCATTTGAGCCGAATAAACGAAGAAGTAATTCATCAGACTATTGAATATAAGATAGAACAATCAAAAGAATTTCAAGACATCAAAAAACTACGAAAACAGGCCGATGAATACCGCAGAATGGCCAATAAATACAAACGAAATTTTGGGAAAGAAGAACGCGAACAAAGACAACTGCTGCTAAAAGAAGCAAAAGATTGTGTAGCTCATAGCCGAAATATTGAAGATTATTTAGTATCAAAACTTTTGGACCAAGCCAAAGTCATCTGCACTACGTTAGTAGGTTCGGTCAATAATTATCTTAAAGACTTTATATTTGACAGTTGTTTTATAGACGAAGCCTCACAGGCGCTAGAACCCGCTACTTGGATTCCTATTCTCAAATCCAAAAAAATTATCCTTGCGGGCGACCCTTTTCAGCTTCCTCCTACCGTCAAAGCTCCCGAAGCCGAAAAAATGGGCCTAACCAAAACACTCTTGGATATTACCTTTGAAAAAAACATCAACATTCATCTTCTTGATACACAATATAGAATGAATGAACAAATTATGGAATTTAGTAATATTCAATTCTATCATGGAAAACTCAAAGCAGGCAATAATGTAAAAACGCATTATTATCAAACCCAAGAGAATGTTACTCCTGTATTATTTATCGATACGGCGGGATGCGGATTTGACGAAGTGCAAAACGAAAAAACGAGAAGCATCTTCAATCCCGATGAAGCGCATTTACTTTTTTCTCATTTAGATAAAATTTTGAGTGAACTTACATACAATCATCACGATATTTCGATAGGAATTATAGCCCCATACAAGCAACAAGCTATTTTTCTAAAAGAATATGATGCCGAAAACAAAAATTTTACCCAAAATTTTGATGTAGCTACTCATACCATAGACTCTTTCCAAGGGCAAGAAAAAGATATCATATACATAAGCCTTACGCGAAGCAATCCCAATGCAGAAATTGGATTTTTAAAGGATTATAGACGAATGAATGTTGCGATGACTCGTGCTCGAAAACAACTCATTATCTTAGGTGATAGCACCACCTTAGCTTCCGACAAATTCTATGGCACACTCATCGATTTTTGTCAAGAAAGAAGTTATTACAAAAGTGCTTGGGAATTTTTATATTGATTAATGATATACTGCAAAAAAAAATTCATTTATACTTAAGGAGAATACTGTCAATAATAAATTTATTATTGACAGTATTCTCTTTTTAAAAAAAGAGTATAACTCCATACATAAAAAATATTTCGAACATATTTAATGCTTTGTTTTTAATAAATCATATCAAAAGTAATTTCAAAAAAGAAAAAAATGGACGTAATGACAAACTAGATTAGCACTAAAAATAGCAGATATAAAAAAAAATATTTATTTTCGCAGGCTAAAAATTAATTTAATTAAACAAAAATAGAATGAAACAAGGACAAGGACTTATAAAGTTTATAGCAGTATCAATGGTTTTGATAAGCTTGTACTATCTATCATTTACAGTTGTAGGCTCAATGTTTGACAAAGCGGAAGCTTCCTATATTGAGAAAAATGTAAGTAATCTAAAGGGCAATGTTTCCGCAGACTCTTTATTGAAAGTATCCAATGCATACAAAGCAAATTTTAGAGATTCTTTTTCAGATAAAGCATTTTTAGATTTATTTATTTTGAAATATACATACAAAGATATTTCAAAATTTAGAATCAAACTAGGACTTGACTTGAAAGGAGGAATGAGTTTTGTAATGGCTATCAATCAAGAAGAGATAATGAGAGCCTTGTCAAACAATTCAAAAGACCCTGTTTTTGACCAAGCATTGAAAAGAGCGACGGCTATGCAAACAGGATCTCAAGACAATTATTTAAACTTGGTCGCTGATGCATATAATCAAATAGACCCCAATGCTAAAATTGCACCTGTTTTTGCAGGATTATCAAACTATCAAGATAAAATAAAACCTACTTCTTCAAATCAAGAAGTATTGAGCGTATTGAAATTTGATATGAATGCAGCTCTAGGAAATACATATAATGTTTTAAAATCTCGTATTGACCAATTTGGGGTAGCTGAAGCTGTCATTACACTTCAAGAAGGAACGGGAAGAATCATTGTAGAGCTTCCAGGTGCCGATGATATTCAGCGTGTAAAAAAATTATTAGAATCTTCAGCTAAATTAGAATTTTGGTATACATATGACAATAAAGAAGTTGCGCAAGATTTCATCAAAGCAAATGAAACTATCAAAGGGTTGAACGCATTGAAAAAAACTACCGCTGTAGCCGATACTACTAAAAAAGATTCTGGCACAAACGCATTGGTTAATAAATTGACAAGTGCTCCTGCAAAAAAAGACTCCGCTAATGATAAATCAAATCCATTGTTTGAAAAATTCTCATTAAACATTGACCCAAAAACAGGTTCGGTATTCCCAGGTCCAATTTTAGGATTTGCAGCGACCAAAGATTTGGAGAAAGTTATGGAAATGCTTTCTAAAGAAGAAGTAAAAAAAGATTTTAAAGCAGATGTACGTTTTGTATGGGGTGCACAACCTACCGATGCAGAAGGTAAATTCTATCCATTATATGCTATTAAAGCTATGGGCGGACAACCTGCATTGACAGGAGACGCTATCACTAGTGCTCAAAAAGAATCAGACCAATTTGGCAAACCAAGTATTGGAATGGTAATGAATCCACAAGGAGCCTCTACTTGGGAAAAAATGACTGAATTAGCTGCTAGCGACCCAATTGGAAATAAATCAATTGCTATCTTATTGGATAATGTAGTATATTCTGCACCTAGAGTTCAAAACAAAATTAGTGGTGGTAGAAGTGCTATCACAGGACAATTCACACCTGAAGAAGCTCAAGATTTAGCAAACATATTGAATTCTGGAAAAATTGATGCTCCAGCAAAAATTATTCAAGAAGAAGTAGTAGGACCTTCTTTGGGACAAGATACTATCGCTGCGGGAGTTTTCTCTCTAATGGTAGGATTGGGCTTGATTTTGGCTTATATGCTTTTCTTATACAAAAAACCAGGTGGATTGGCTAATATCTCATTGGTTGTTAACTTACTATTCTTGTTAGGTGTATTAGCTTCATTAAAAGCGGTATTAACCTTGCCAGGTATTGCAGGTATCGTATTGATTATTGGTGCAGCGGTTGATGCCAATGTAATTATTTTTGAAAGAATTAAAGAAGAACTTAGAAATGGTTCTAGCTATATTCAATCTTTGATTAATGGCTTTGGTCATTCATACAAAACTATTTTTGATGCCAATGCTACAACATTGATTACATCATTGACCTTATTTTTCTTTGGATATGGTCCTATCAAAGGGTTTGCCATTACATTGACTATTGGTATTTTCACATCTATATTTACAGCGGTATTCTTGACAAGAGAATTCTTCAACTACGATATCGACAAGAAAAAAGAAGTACCTTTTACAAAAAGTTTCTTAGACAAGTATTTCGAAAATGTTAATTTTGAATTTATTGGCAAAAGAAAAATTGCGTATATGTTCTCTTCTGCATTTATCATCATTGGATTAGTAGCTATTTTCACAGTTGGATTTGACTTAGGTGTTGACTTCAAAGGAGGAAGAAGCTATGTAATTACGTTTGACAAAAATGTAGAAGCTCCAAAAATCAAAGAAAATTTGGATAAAATCTTGGACGGAAAAACAATTGTAAAAGCGTATGGTCAAGCAAATCAAGTTCAAATTACGACTTCATATTTGTATGGCATTAAAGAAAATGCAGCTGAATCTAATGTAAATGACAGTATCGTATTATCAAAAGTATACGAAGGCACAAAAGCAGAATTTGCTAAAGCAGTGAATCATTCAGACTTTGTATCTTCAAAAGTATCTAATTTTAGAAAAATTGATGCTACTATTGCAGATGATATTCAACGAAGTGCTAAAACGGTTACGTTGATTGCGATGTTCTTGATTTTCCTTTATGTATCGGTACGATTCAATAGATGGCAATATGCTGCTGGAGCTATTGCAGCGTTGTTACACGATTTATTCTTTACATTAGGATTGTTATCATTATTAAAATCGGTAGTTCCTTTCTCTTTGGAAATGAACCAATCTATCATTGCAGCGGTATTGACAATCATAGGATTTAGTACCAATGATACGGTTGTAATTTTCGATAGAATTAGAGAATTTGTGAAAAGAAATCCAAATGAAAAATTAGAAAAAACGATTAACAACGCTATCAATGATACGTTGAGTAGAACTACCACTACGGCTTCTACATTATTCTTAGTATCTATGGTATTGTTTGTATTTGGTGGTGAATCTATCAGAGGATTTTCGTTCACTATGTTGATAGGTATCTTTGTAGGTACGGTGTCTTCCATCTTTATTGCCTCTCCTATTGCATTAGACCTTATCAACTGGTTTGACAATAGAAAAAAAGCAAAATAAAAATTACAACCTTTAAATAATTAAAAAAAAAAAGAACTTCCATAAATAGAAGTTCTTTTTTTTTAATGCTATTATGAAAACTAATATAATCAAAATTTAAGCTAATAGAGCATCTATAAAATGAATTACTTTACATAAGATTTTGTGTAAAAAAAGTAGAAAGTCAGAGAAAATTTATCAGATTTTTTTAAACAAATTGGAATAAAAATTAGAGAAATACAATCTATTTATTTTTATCATTCAATCCAATTACTTATTATTTTTTTCAAAAATAAATATCTAAACCACTAATAGAGCTTATTTTATTTAAAAAGAAAGATAAAGAAACATATGAAATTTTAGGATATAAAATTAAATTTGAGAGTAGAATTGTTAAATTAAATGTAAGAAAAAATATAAATTTTTTATAAAAATTACAATAAAAAAGTCACTAAAAACCGAATTAAATTTTCATAAAAAGTAAGCATTTTTATAATTTAATACAAGCTATATAAAAAAAGAATTACTTTTACAATCCATTTTTTATTAGAACTTTTTAAGTAAAATGAAAACTAAATATTGACTTAATTGAACAAACCTACGAATGGCCTCAGAGCGAATTTAAATTAGATGGTGATGAGCTTATGTTTCATGACATATACCTAATGGATATTATTAAAAGATATGGGACTCCACTCAAACTCACATATCTTCCTATCATTTCTAAGCAAATAGAACGTGCCAGAATGTTGTTCAAAGTAGCTATGGCAAAAGCAGATTACAATGCGGAATACAACTATTGCTATTGTACAAAAAGCTCACATTTTAGTTTTATTTTGGAAGAAGCTTTAAAAAATGATATTCATATCGAAACATCCTCTGCTTATGATATCAATATTATCGAAAAATTAACCGAAAAAGGCGTTTTTTCAAAAGATCAATATATCGTTTGTAATGGATATAAACTTCCTCAATATGTCAATAATATTGCTCGATTGGTAGAAAATGGATACAAAAATGTAATTCCTATCTTGGATAATGTAGCCGAAATTAACTTGGTAAAAGAAGCTATTTCCAAAAATATCAAAGTGGGTATCCGAATTGCTAGTGAGGAAGCTCCTAAATTTGACTTTTATACATCAAGATTAGGAATAGGCTACAAAGATATTCTTCCTTTTTACAAAAAAGAACTGAAAGGCTCCAAAAATCTGGAACTCAAAATGCTACATTTCTTTATCAATACAGGGATTGCTGACACCTCTTATTACTGGAGTGAATTGGCAAAATGTGTAAAGGTTTATTGCGATCTTAAAAAAGTATGTCCTACCCTTGATTCCTTAAATATTGGGGGAGGATTACCTATAAAATCTAGTCTAAACTACAATTTTGATTATGAATATATGGTAGAGGAAATCATCTATCAAATTAAGAAAACTTGTGAAGAATATGGCGTAAAAGAACCTAATATTTTCACGGAGTTTGGTTCCTTTACAGTTGGGGAAAGTGGGGCTACGCTCTTTCAAATTATTGGACAAAAGCAACAAAACGATAGAGAAAAATGGGATATGATAGACAGTAGTTTTATGACGACTATTCCTGATGCATGGGCTATCAACAAACGTTTTATCATGCTAGCAATCAATAATTGGGAAAAAGAATACGAGCGAGTATTGCTGGGTGGACTTACCTGCGATAGCGATGATTTCTACAACTCTATTCAAAACACAAATGACATTTACCTTCCGGCCTATGATCCTGAAACACCGCAGTATATTGGATTTTTCCATACGGGAGCCTACCAAGAGAGTATTGGAGGATTTGGAGGCATACAGCATTGTTTGACGCCAGCGCCTAAGCATATTGTGGTTTCAAAAAATGATCAAGGCGAAATCAAATACAAACTTTTTGCAAAAGAACAAGATTATAAAGGAATGTTGGATATCTTAGGCTATTAAACAAAGTAGAGGATATAAATAGCGTTTTCTGTCGAACTGATTTTATAAGAAGTATTTCTACTTTCTATTCTTATCCGCCCATCCAAATACATCTTGGATGATACTACCCACTCTAACAGATGGGTTTTGTCTTATTTTTAATTCTTCTTGTGCCACCATCATAAAAATTCCATCAATAGCTTTTTGAGTTACAAATTGTGTCAAATCAGGATTTACTTTTTGAACAAAAGGTACATTATTATAAGCACTCATTACGTCTCCCCAATATTTAGTCGCATTGGATTTATCCAAATTGGACTTGATAATGGGTTGAAATTTTTGCATCAAAGCCTGCCCAGAAGATTTCTTCAAATATTCGGTAGCGGAGTTTTGCCCACCTGTCAAGATCCCAATAGCATCTTGAATACTCATATTAGTAATAGCTGCTGTAAAAATAGGCTTCGCTTCTATAACTGCAGTTTCTGCAGCTCTATTTACAGATACCACTACATCATCACACACTTTATTCATACCTATCGATCTTAGCGTACTTTCAACTTTTTTGGCTTCAGGAGGAAATAGAATTTTCACAGCAGCATTGCCCAAAAATCCATCTACCGTACCCAGATTATTACTAGCAATATCTGTTCCTGCTTTAAGAGCCGCCTTTAAACCTTCACTCGCTTTGGACTCTGTCATATTGTTGCCATCTTTTGCAGAGCTAATTGTAGACCCTACACTTGTTATTACAGCATCTAAATTCATTACTCCTGAATTATTAGCAGTATTTTTTGGAGCAGATGGGGTAGTTTCTGTTACAGGCTTTACCTGAATTGTGGAAGAGTTTGTAGAAGGTGAACTCGGTTTTTTTATTGAATTGATGGGGTTTTTTATTATTCTTTGAGCTTGCAAATGCAATATCAAAAACAATGCTACCCCCAAGAATACTATTTTTTTCATTTATTAATATTTAATAAGTCTATTTTGAAATAGCCGCTAATTTATTTTCAATTTCGAATTCATCTCCTTCTACATATGAATTATGACTATACACAATTTGACCATTTTTATCGACAATCATAGTAAAGGGAATCGATTGAATACCCAATGCACGCATCAAATCTTGATTTTGGTCAAGCATTACGGTAAAAGGCCAATTTTCTCCTGCTACAAAGGACTTAATTTTTGATTTTGCACGACTATCGTCTGTTGATACCGCTATTACTTCTGTATTAAAATTATCTTTCCATTTTGGCTGTAAATCAACCATATTGGTGAGCTCTCTCTTACAAGGCACACACCATGTAGCCCAGAAGGTAAGCACGTAGTTTTTACCGGGCTTTATATATTCTTTCAAATTGATTTTTTTTCCTGCCAAATCTTCTACTTGAATACTTGGTATATCTTTCAACCCAACTTTTGTTTGTGAAAACATCGTTGTAGAAAAAAGTATAAAGGCTACCACTACTACAAATTTATTCATGTCGTTTTTTTTTTTATTTAAATA
>JBEIDU010000002.1:0-77839 GCA_040383345.1 Chitinophagales bacterium
GATTTTCCTGTTACATCTTTGATTTTATAATCATTACCTTCTGGTATTTTATATAAAACTATTTCTTGAACGCCTTGCTCTATATCAGTGAGTTTTATAGATGCGTATTGAGGACTTGCTTTGATTTTATTTTTAACGGAATCTTCCAAAATCCATGCTTCAAAATGCAATTTTTCAAAGGGTAATAAAAAATTAACAACTTTTTCTTTGTTCAATGGTTTTTCTAGTATGATTGCTTTAATATTAGGTCTAATTTTAATAGTGTTTTCATCTTTGTCAAGCGTAAAAGACATTTCCGATTTTTCAAAATATTTTACTTCTATTTTTTGAATATAATCTACTTTACAGGCAATAACTTCGGTGGATTTCCATGCGATTGAATCGGTAGAAAATCGATAGGAAAGATCGCCTTTGAATGTAGGATACTGCACTATATATGGGTTTGGAGATACAGTTCCATTTTTCTCTAAAATCATATAATTTCCCATATCAATATGAGAGCCTGCTATATGTACAGATTTAATTTTTTCATTATCTTTGTTATAGAAAGTGATTTTTTTAGATTCATTTCGGAGTCTATCGATAACTTTTTTTCTTAAATTATCCGATACAGGTACATTTACTTGTAGCCTATTTATGGTTTCTAAAACATTTATTACCAAAGATTTTTCTGCTGGAAAACCATTGATTGTCCAGCCATTATCTGTTTTTTTTAATAAAACTTCATTCCCCATTTTATCTGCAATCTTAAACCCATAGATTTCTTTTATATCTTTAATAGCAAATGATTTTTCGTCTTCTGCTTTGAAATCATCTTTGAAAATTAAAAAACTCGTAACTATGGTTAACAACAAAAAAAATAAAATATAAGGCCAATTCTTCTTCATGAATACTTTTTTAAGATTGCAAAGTTACGATGAAATCGCTGAATTTTCTATATTTATGTGTTATAGCTAAAATCTAAAGCAATTGCACAATTTTTATATCGACTTTCGTGCAAGGTTCGCACGGTTATAGTTGCATAATTTTGTATCAATTTGAGTACTTCTTGTTTTAAGATGCCTTTTCCAATCCCGTGAATTACGATCAATCGATCTACTTTATTGGAAATAGATTCTCTTATTTCTTCCTGTAATAGAATTAATTGTCTCTGCAAGACCTGTTGTGGCTCAATGCTATATATTTTCATACGTTGTGCATCAAAATGCAAGTCTATTTCGGATATTTTTTGAGTTTTGAATTGCGGAGCTGAAGCTTGGTCTTTCACTTCAGGTTCAAGATTAAATAATAAATTTGTATGTAAAGAAAGCTGGCTAGGTAAAAAAGATTCCTCAAAACCATCTTCTAGTATTACATGAATTCGAGCACCTACACTCAGTATTTTACCTTTTAATGGCTCATCTAGAATCGAAACGGTATCGCCCACTTTAAATTTCATTCTTATATTATGTAGTATTTAATAAAATATTTGATATTAGCTATTTTATCTCTGTTGGTTTTCTTTTTTATGATACATTATTGTATAAATAGACATAGAAATAAAAGGAACAGTAGAAGCTATAATTTTAAAATTTAACGTTAATAATCCAACAATAAACATAAAACCTAACAATAATCCTAATCCTGAAATACCTATAAGATATATAATTTTATTTGGTTTTTTTTGAAATAAAGTAATTAATAAAAATAATTGACCTATAATAGGAAGTATTGTTAATGGATGAAACACTGAAATGGGATTGATAAATAATTTTGATAGGATTTCAGCTTCTGCTTCATAGAGAAAGATATGATTATTCCCACTCCATTCTAAGTAACCAAACATAGATGTTAAAATTATTAAAAAATTCAAAACTTTATACTTCATATCAATTTGAAGATATACTTTTATTGGTTTATTTTGCTTAAAATATTCATTTAATTCCATATTCTATATATATTCTTGCTGCAATCGTTATTTTTTCTATTTTTAGTTCATTTGTGTCTAATAATTCACTATTTACTATCTTATGAATTTGCCCATTTGACATATTGCTTTCAAAATTAGCACTTAGCGCAGAATATGCAAAAGGTCTTTCTTCCATTTCTCTAATTACTATTGGTTTATCTAGCTCATGTCCAATTGCTTCTAATAAATATTCGGCCTTCTTTTTTGCAGCTTTAATGGCTTCTATTCTAGTTGATTTCATTATTTCTAATCTGTTTGAAATATCTGTACCTGTAATATTCGCTTCACTAATTTCCATTTTGTCTAAAATTAAAAAAGTTTTTTTGACATCTGCTACAGTACTTAATTTCAAACTGTATGATTTAGTAGTAATTATCCATTTTGTTTTTTTACTTACTTTTATAGTTTCAGTATTTGCATCTGTTAAGGTTAACTTGTCTAAATTAAGACCAATACTAACTAGCTCATTTTTTAAAATATCCTCTTGATTTTCAACAGTTATTTTTATACCATCCTTCATCTTTTCTTTTAATGTAATTGAAATATAAATAATATCAGGTTCAACTATTTTTTCGGCACTACCTACAACTTCAATTCGCTGTTTGTCAGGCGATACTATAGTTAGTTTGTTGTCCGCTTGGGCAAAGCTGAAAGTAAATCTTGTGAAAGTAAATAGTGAAATTAAAAAATATCTTTTCATATAGTTATTCTTTAAGTGATTCATATGGTTTATATTATGCAAATATATAAATCTGCTTTAAATTCGGCAATATTTATTGTATGAATAAACTTGGTTAATATAAAGTAGAATCTATGTGGTTGATCTTATAAAGATTTGGACCTATTTATTTCGTTTTAAATGTTTATGTGATAGCAGAAGTATAATACATAGGATAACTCCTATAAAAAACTGTCAATACGAAGCATTTAGATTAATTTTTAAAATAAAATACAAGACAATATATTAAGTATGTTGTAATAATTTTCTAGAAGAAAGTCATTGAAAAAGTATATAGAATATAATGTTTAATCAAACAAATATTCAACTTGTATTTTTTGAGAAAAATATTGTATTTTTGCACTACAAAAAAATAAAAAATGAATCCAACTACAGATTATTTTAATATTGATGAATTATTGACGGACGAGCACAAAATGATTCGTCAGACCGTTCGCGATTATATAGATAAAGAAATTATGCCTATCATAGATGAGCATGCACACAAGCATATTCCTATCCCTAATTTGATGAAACAATTGGGCGCTATAGGTGCTTTGGGGCCTTATATTCCAGAGGAATATGGAGGTGCAGGTTTGGACCAGATTGCATATGGTATCATTATGCAGGAATTGGAGCGTGGCGATAGTGCTGTACGTTCTGCGGCATCGGTTCAGAGTAGTTTGGTTATGTATCCTATTTATAGTTTTGGTAGCGAAGAACAACGAAAAAAATATTTGCCAAAATTGGCTTCAGGCGATATGATTGGATGTTTTGGACTTACAGAGCCCAATCATGGTAGTAATCCTGGTGGTATGGAGACAAATATCAAAGACGCAGGAGACCACGTGATATTGAATGGTGCTAAAATGTGGATCACGAATAGTCCATTGGCGGATATCGCCGTTGTATGGGCAAAAGATGAAGAGGGAATTATCCGTGGATTGGTGGTAGAAAGAGGTATGGAAGGATTTTCTACACCCGAAACGCACAATAAATGGAGCTTGAGAGCCTCGGCTACGGGCGAGTTGGTTTTTGATAATGTAAAAGTACCTAAAGAAAATATTTTTCCTAATGTAAAAGGTTTGAGAGGACCATTGTCTTGCCTAAATTCGGCTCGTTATGGTATTAGCTGGGGTGTAATAGGAGCCGCCATCAATTGCTATGAAGTGGCATTGAAATATTCTATGCAGCGTACGCAGTTTGATAGACCTATTGGAGGGTTCCAGTTGCAACAAAAGAAATTGGCAGAAGCCATTACCGAAATTACCAAAGCGCAATTGTTGGTTTGGAGATTGGGTACTTTGAAAAATGCGGATAAAGCTACTCCAGCTCAAATTTCTATGGCAAAACGTAATAATGTGCATATTGCTATAACAATAGCTAGAGAATTGAGACAAATGCTAGGAGGAATGGGTATTATGGGCGAATTCCCAATGATGCGTCATGCTGCGAACTTGGAAAGTGTCATTACATACGAAGGAACGCATGATGTACATCTCTTGATTACAGGAAATGATATTACTGGGTTCAACGCGTTCTCTTAGTTTCTAAAATTGTTAATGAAGTCGCACATTTACACGACTTTTGACCAACTCATTTCGCTATCCCAGCGGGAACAAAAAAATGGGCATAAAGCACATGTTTTTTGGTTGGTGGGCATGAGTGGCGCAGGTAAAACTACCTTGGCTTCGGCTGTAGAACGTTTGCTTTTTGATGCGGAAAAATCTGTAATGGTTCTAGATGGCGATAATTTTAGAAGTGGTGTAGGTGCAGGATTGGGTTTTTCACTAGAAGATAGAAAAGAAAATATTCGCAGAGCCTCGGAAACGGCAAAATTGCTCAAAAATGCTGGGCAAATTGTATTGGCTTGTTTTGTTTGTCCTACGCACGAATTGCAAAAAATGGCTAAGGAAATAGTAGGCGATTCATTCACTACAATATATATCCATGCCGAGCCTGCTTCCCTAGAAATACGTGATACAAAAGGACTTTATAAAAAAGCAAAAGAAGGAGGAATTGAAAATTTTACAGGCGTCAATATGGTTTTTGAAGCTCCTTTAAATCCTGATTTAACCTTGATCACTGATAAAGAATCATTGGAAGATTGTATCAAAAAACTGAAGGATTTTATACTTGAAAAAATAAATCAATAAAAAATATGTCTAATTTACTTATTTCTCATTTGGATGAATTAGAAAGCGAAGCTATCTATGTGATACGCGAAGTTGCCGCCAATTTTGAAAAACCCGCTATTTTGTTTTCGGGAGGGAAAGACAGTATTCTAGTGACTCAATTGGCAAAAAAAGCATTTTATCCTGCCAAAATTCCATTTCCTTTGGTGCACATAGATACGGGGCACAATTTCCCCGAGACTATGACATATCGTGATAATCTAGTAGCAGAATTAGGAGTGAAATTGATCGTGGGCAGTGTACAAGAAATGATAGACAAAGGCATGGCGGTAGAAGAAAAAGGCGCAAATGCTTCCCGCAATATAGCGCAGATACCTGCGTTGCTGCATACGATAGAGACGTATCAGTTTGATGCACTTATGGGCGGTGCGAGAAGAGATGAGGAAAAAGCCAGAGCCAAAGAGCGTTTTTTCAGCCATCGAGATGAATTTGGTCAATGGGATCCTAAAAATCAAAGACCCGAATTGTGGAATTTGTTCAATACGAAAAAGAATTTGGGAGAGCATTTTAGAGTATTTCCTATTTCCAATTGGACAGAATTGGATGTTTGGCAATATTTTGCAAAAGAAAAAATTCAATTACCGTCTTTATATTTTGCACACAAACGCCGTGTTTTTGAACGAAATGGCGTAATCCTTTCGGAAAGTCCGTATTCTATGCCTAGAGAAAATGAAACCGTGGAAGAGCGCACCGTTCGTTTTAGAACTATGGGCGATATTACCATTACAGGTGCATATCCGTCCGAAGCCGCTACCATAGAGGAAGTAATACAAGAAATAGCGGCTAGTATGAGCACTGAGCGTGGTACCCGCGCCGATGATAAACGCAGCGATACCGCTATGGAAGATAGAAAAAAAGAGGGCTATTTTTAATTCTTTAAAAATATAACACATATAAAAAAAGGAGAACTTAATATTAAGTTCTCCTTTTTTTATATAGAAACTATAAGATTTATTTATTCAATTTGCTATGTTTTTTGCCATAGAAGAAATAAATAGCAACACCTAATGCCATCCAAATAACTAATCGAACCCAACTTTCTATTGGAAGTGCCGACATTAAATACACACAAACTAAAATCCCAGCTATTGGGACAAAAGGCATAAGTGGAGTTTTAAACGCTCTTGGCACCTCAGGCATTTTCTTACGCATTATTAAAACGCCCAAACATACTAATGAAAATGCTAATAAAGTACCTATACTCACCATGTGTCCTAAATCAGAAACTGGAACAAATCCTGCAAAAAGGCTCACGAATACCATAAAGAAAATATTCGTTTTCCATGGTGTGCGCATTTTACTATGCACATCAGAAAACATTTTTGGAAGTAGTCCATCTTTGCTCATAGAATAAAATACTCTACTTTGTCCCATTAACATTACCAATATAACCGACGTATATCCCGCTAAAATGGCAATAATTAAACCATTTTGAAGAAAGCCATATCCTGTTTTTGCAAAAGCCGTAGCAGCTGGTTTTGCATCGTTTGCAAAATCTTTATAATTAACCAATCCTGTCATTACATGAGAGAAAAGAACATATAAAATAGTGCATATAATCAAAGAACCTAAAATCCCAATGGGCATTCCTTTTTGTGGATTTTTAGCTTCTTGTGCGGCTGTAGATACTGCATCAAATCCTATAAATGCAAAGAAAACTGTAGCTGCACCTGCTACAACTCCAGACCATCCAAATTGTCCTTTTACCCCTGTATTTTCTGGTATATAAGGTACATAATTTGCTGAGTCAATATAGTTCCAGCCCAAAGCTATGAATAATAAAACCACCATTACTTTCACTACAACTAATATGTTATTCATAGTAGCGGATTCTTTTGTTCCTCTTATAAGTAATAAAGAAAGTAAGGATACAATAAAAATAGCGGGTAAATTGATAATACCACCCTGGATGATTGTTCCATCACCTAATTTTAGTGTTTCCCATGGCGAACAAATCAAACTATGAGGCAAATGAACTCCAAATTTATTTAAAAGTTCTAGAAAATACCTAGACCAGCTCACACCAACAGTAGCAGCTCCTAATGCATATTCTAAAACAAGGTCCCATCCAATAATCCAGGCCATAAACTCACCCATTGTAGCATAGCTATATGTATATGCACTACCAGCTACTGGAATCATAGATGCAAATTCAGCATAGCATAAGCCCGCAAAAGCACAAGCTACAGCTGCTAAAATAAAGGATAATGTAACTGCAGGACCAGCATGTTCAGCGGCAGCTATACCGGTTAATGAAAATAATCCAGCTCCAATAATAGCCCCAATGCCAAGCATGATTAATGAAGTAGAAGTAAGACTTCTTCTCAAAGTCCCCTGTCCTTCGGCCTGAGCTTCATTTACTAGACTATCAATTGATTTTTTTCTGAATATAAATGAATACATAATCTATGATTTTATTTTAAATGCAATATTATCCTAAAAATATTAATTTTGCAGAATTATTTAAATTTAAAATGAAAAATAGCACTTCAAATCACCACAAACTTAGCATTGCTGGATTAATAGTATCTTTGGGAATAATATATGGAGATATTGGGACTTCTCCATTATATGTAATGAGTGCCATTATTGGTAAGCAAATGATTACCAAAGAGTTGATATATGGTGGGGTATCAGCTGTTTTTTGGACAATTACACTACTTACGACGATCAAGTATGTAATGATAACCCTTCAAGCAGATAATAATGGCGAAGGAGGAATTTTTTCATTATTTGCACTAATAAAAAGAAAAAGAAAGAAGAAGTATTTTATTTGGATAGCAATTCTTGGTGGATCTATGCTTCTTGCGGATGGTATTATTACGCCACCCATTTCTATTTCATCTGCAATAGAAGGGCTTATTGTTGTTTATCCCGAAATTCAAACGATTCCTATTGTTATAGCCATTATAGTATTAATATTTTTAATGCAACAATTAGGGACGTCAACTGTGGGAAAAAGTTTCGGACCTATTATGATGATTTGGTTTGGGATGTTAGCTGGCTGGGGTATTTATTATATTCTTAAAAATCCAGGGATATTGGTTGCGCTATCTCCACATTATGCTTTTAAAATGTTGTTCAATCCTAAGGGCTTTTGGCTTTTGGGAGCTATTTTTCTTTGTACTACAGGAGCTGAAGCGTTGTATTCGGATTTGGGGCATGTGGGTAGAGAAAATATACGTATTAGTTGGATTTTTGTAAAAACCGCTTTAATTCTCAATTATTTTGGGCAAGGTGTATGGCTTCTTCAGCACGAAGGACAATATTTGAATGGACAAAATCCATTTTTTGCTATGATGCCAAAGGAGTTTTTATTGGTTGGAATAGGGTTAGCTACTTTAGCGGCTATTATTGCATCACAGGCATTGATTAGTGGAAGTTTTTCGCTTATTAGTGAGGCGGTTCGTCTTAATATTTTCCCTAAAATTGAGATTAAATATCCTGCAGTTACATTGGGACAAATATATATTCCAATTATCAATAACTTTTTATTGATTGGATGTATTTCAGTAGTTTTATTTTTCAAAAAATCGGCTGCCATGGAAGCTGCCTATGGACTGGCAATTACGGTTACTATGTTGATGACTACATTGCTTCTGAGGGAATATTTAATTACAAAACGTCGTGCTCCTTTATTTATTTGGGTATTATTTTTGACCTATGTATTTGTTGAAGGTGCGTTCTTTGTAGCAAATCTTATCAAATTTACACATGGAGGTTATTTTACTTTAATTGTATCTAGTTTATTTATTCTTATCATGTTTAGTAGATGGCGAACTGTAAAAATTAAAGAAGCCTTGAGAGAATATGTGCCCATTAAAGATTATATCGATCAATTGATGGCATTGAGTAAAGATCAATCATTACCTAAATTTGCTACTAATTTAGTCTTCTTGTCTACTTCGCCCAAAGAAACAGAAATAGAATATAAAATCATATATTCTATTCTTCAAAAACAACCCAAAAGAGCTGATAATTATTGGTTTGTTCATGTACATGTAACCAAGAGTCCTTATACTTGCGAGTACAAAGTAGATACTATAGCCAAAGATGATGTATATAGAATTACTTTTTATTTAGGATTCAAAGTGGAAGAGAAAATTAGCCAATTTTTAAGAATAGTAATCGAAGATATGGTGAAAAAAGGTGAGGTAAATATTAATAGTCGTTATCATTCATTGAAAGAAAATAATATAGCGGGTGATTTTCGATTTGTGATATTGGAAGAGGTGTTATCTACAGAGAATCAACTATCATTTAAAGATCGATTGGCTATCAAAATTAATTTATGGCTAAAAAATATTACCACTACTCCTGAAAAATGGTTCAATTTGGATACCAATTTGGTAATGGTAGAAAAAGTACCTTTGATTATCAAAACAGGTAATAAATCCGAACTGATTCGTATTACTGATCGACCAAATTATTTGTAGATATTTTATTTGAAAAAATAAGTTACTTTCAATAATCCTTCTTAGATTTACACTTTTATATAAATTTTGATTTGTGCAATTTTCAATTTATAATCTTAAGAAAATAGAAGAATTCATAAAAGAAGCGGGTTATCAACTTCGATATGAAAAAGGACAATTTAACTCCGGTTTTTGTATTCTACAAGATAAAAAAGTAGTTGTTATAAATAAATATTTTACACCCGAAGTGCGTTTTTCTAAGTTGATTGACATTATAGCTACCATAGAATTTGATAGAGCTCAAATACAATCTGAACAAGGTCGAAAAACATTGCAAAAGATTGATTTGCTTTTTGCACACGCCAATGAAATGAATTTTGATAATTCAACGCCTACAGAGTAATGCAGGAAAATAGTATAACGCTTTTGGGAACAGGTACTTCGGTAGGAATTCCAATGGTTGGGTGTTTATGTGAAGTATGTTTAAGTCCTGATATAGAAGATAAGCGATTACGAACTAGTGCTTTTGTAGTTTTTCAAGGAAAACATTTTTTGATTGATATTGGGCCAGATTTCCGTGAGCAGGCACTTCGCAATCAAATTAATAAAATTGATGCAATATTACTCACACATCCGCATCGCGATCATATAGGAGGCTTTGATGATATTAGAGGGCTCAATTTTGTACAAGAAAAATCCATCGCTTTATTTTCAAATACGCTTACTTGGACAAGTTTAAAAAAGCAGTTTTATTATGCTTTTGACAATTTGGAATATGATGCTGTTCCCAAGGTGAATCCTATTATGATAAATGATGAAGGGTTTGATTTTGAAGGAATTAAAATTATTCCTATCCATGTTATGCATGGAAATATGCCTTGTCTAGGATATCGTTTTGGGAAAATGGCTTATCTCACCGATGTCAATTTTATACCAGAAATAGAATTTGAAAAATTGAAGGATTTAGATGTTCTAATATTAGATTCTTTGCGAATAAAACAGCATCCTTCCCATTTCTCATTGGAAGAATCATTGCATATTGCTGCACGAATTGGTGCTAAAAAAACATATTTTATTCATATAAGCCATCATATGGGGCTTCATAGGACTATACAACCGCATTTACCCGAAAACGTATTTTTTGGAATAGATAATCAACAGATTAATTTTTGATTAATTCCGCAACAAAAAATCCATCACCTTCATATTCATTAGGTAACAGCGTTTGCTTTTTGGTACATGTAAATCCTCTACTTTCTATCCATTGAACTTGGTCTTCATTCTCTGAAGGAAAAATGCTACAGGTAGAATAGATGAGCTTTCCGCCTGATTTTAATGTGGGTATAAAATTTTCGATAATTTGTTTTTGAAGATGCCATTTTTCAATTAAAGGCGCTTCATAAATTCTGTATTTCAGGTCAGCTTGACGACGAATCGTTCCACTACCACTACAAGGAACATCCATAAATAAAACATCCGCAAAGTTTTTGTATTTATCCATATTGGCATCATTAGCTATTTCTGTTTTTACTTTTTTGCCAAACATACGAGCTACTCGCTTATCCAAATGTTTCAGTTTGGATTCTTCAATATCAAATGAAACCAATTGTATATTTTCAGCGGTAATATCCAAAATATGTGTTGATTTTCCACCATTTCCTGCACAAGATTCAATGATTTTTTTGGCTTTGGAAATATCTGAAAACTGGGAAATAAATTGTGAACCAATATCTTGAATTTCAAAATGAGAGCCAAATTCTTCAAACAAAATATGATTTTTAGCAATAGGTTTTAAAAGTTTGATTACGGGTGCCATTTCTAATGTTTCACCAGCGTATTGTATATCGTTTAATACTTCAAATTCGATGTCATGTTCTGAAAGCGTATCGGCAAATATATCTATAGTTGTCTGTGATTGATTGACTCTTAAGAATATAGGCGCTACTTTGTGCATCGCTTTCCAAATGGCTTGAAAGTTTTCGCCAAGCTCTTTCGTCGCTAATTTAGCAAAAAGGCTTGGAACAGAATAGAGCGTTTCAAAAGGTAGCTCAGACTCGTATCTAACTTTAATTTCTTGAAAATCAAATTGATTTTCTTCATTTAAAAAATTCAGGTAGGTATCTAATATCGTTTCTTTTGATTCGGAGAAATGCATAAGAAATTCATAATGACGTACTATATCATATGTGCATTGTGCTATGGTTTTTCTATCTTTTGAGCCCCATTTTGGATTGGCTTTGAATTGTTTTTGAATATAGGTATCTAATACGTTTTTATTTTGAATTATTTCCGTAATATTCTTTAATATTGCAGTCCTAAGATTGGGGAATACTTTCATGTGCTATGCTGATTTTTTATGATTAAATTTGAAAAAAATACTGAAATTCAATTAGCAAAGAAACTCATTTTTGAAACAAACGAGTCACTTTTTTTGACAGGCAACGCGGGAACGGGCAAAAGTACCTTCTTAAAGGAAGTAATTTCGGAATGTCCCAAAAATAAAATTGTATTGGCGCCAACGGGTGTAGCCGCTATCAATGTAAAAGGAACTACCATTCATTCTTTTTTTAATTTACCTTTTACGCCCTTTAATCCTACAGAAAATTGGTCAGATAGTGATGAAGAAATTGGATTGAGACAATTATTGTTAAAATTGCGCTACAATACCGAAAAAAGAGCACTTATCAAAGAACTCGATCTCATGATAATCGATGAAATTTCAATGGTGCGAGCTGATGTAATTGATGCCATTGATTTTATATTAAGACATTATAGAGATAATAGACACGAAGCATTTGGAGGGGTACAAGTCCTTTTTGTAGGGGATTTATACCAACTGCCGCCAGTAGCTAATGGAAGTACGTGGGATATCCTCAGCCGTTTTTATCGCTCGCCTTTTTTCTATGATTCGAAGGTTTTAGAAATGAAAGGCATTCATATAATTGAACTCAAGAAAATTTATCGTCAAAGTGACCCAATATTTATTAATATTCTAAATGCAATTCGGAATAATCAATTGACTGCATTAGAAAGGGATGCGCTCAATCAACGAAAAATTTCACCTCCCGAAGATTCCGAAGATTTGATTATCACGCTTACCACGCACCGTGCCATAGCGGATGAAATTAATGAAAGAGAATTGAGAAAATTGGACGGAACGGTTTATGTCTATCACGCCGAAATTTGGGGCGAGTTTAAAGAAAATTCTTATCCTATTGAGCCTATGATGGAACTCAAAGTAGGTAGTCAAATTCTTTTTGTGAAAAATGATATCAGCTTTCCCCGAAAATATTTCAATGGAAAATTGGGTGTTGTGTCTCGGCTTACAAAAGATTCTATTTATGTGAAATCAAAAAATGAAGCGAATGAATGGGAAGAAATTCAAGTGAATAAAGATATTTGGACACAATATGAATACAATTTAAATATAGAAAAAAATAGGATAGAAGAGAAGGAAGTAGGAACTTTTCAGCATTATCCTATCAAGCTGGCTTGGGCCATTACGATTCATAAAAGTCAAGGATTGACATTTGAAAAAGTAAAACTGGATATACGCGATAGTTTTGTAAGCGGGCAAACGTATGTAGCCTTGTCGCGTTGTACTTCATTGGAAGGAATTTATTTGCTCAATGAATATCCTTCAAGGCAATTAAATTATCCGAGTCATTTAATTGCATTTTCAAAAAATAGTATAGAAAACCAACGATTGGAAGAAACTATAGCGGATAAAAAAGATGCTTATTTAAAAAATGTATTACATCGAATTTTGAATCTCAAATCGATAAAAGATACGATTCAAGAAATTGTAGAACAATTTGAAGAAGCCAGAGAAAAAGTGAAAGGCAGCGATGAAATCTTATCTGAATTGCAAGAGGTAAAAACAAAATGGAAAGAAGTAGAAGGCGTCAATCAAAAGTTTTTGGCTCAGTTGCAGCATATTTTCTCAATAGAAGGGAAAATAGAGCGAGAAGCTATGCTCAATGAACGTGTGGAAAAGGCCGTTTTCTATTTTGGAAATCAATTAATTGAGGTAGTTTTGAATCCCATTATAGGCATTGAATCCAAGATTAAACTTTATTTTAGAATTGCACCGTTGAAAAAAGAATTGGAAATGAAAATTGCAGTTCTTAAAATGACGCTTTCAAAATTTGAAAAGCTCAAGCAGTATGGCGTTTGTCAGCATTCCGATTTTACCTCGTTAATTGAAAATTTGAAAACACTAGAACGAGAGGAATCTATTTCTAAGTCTAAAACAAAACAACCTACGCAAGAAATTACATTGGATTTGCTCAATGAAGGAATGAATGTAGCACAAATAGCCGAAGCTAGAAATCTCACTACAGGAACTATTTACAATCATCTTTTCAAGCTTTTTGAGGATGATAAAATATCAATAAAGTCTATATTTAGCGATGAAGAATTTGAGCAAATAAAAGCAGTAATGGCTTCATTGCCATCCGAAGCAGATTTTGCATACATTAAGGAAAAAAATATAGAGGTAGATTACAATATAATTAGATTTTGGCGAAAAAATCAGGAGAAAATAGAAAAGAAATTATAAATTTGTATTTTATTTGCATCTACCTAAATCAAATTCTTGCCTAAAATGAGCGAAATGATTGAAAAATTAAATAAAGCTTTGGAAAGCATACGTCCTTATTTAAAAGAAGACGGCGGTGATGTAGAGGTGTTGAGCCTTGATGAATGGGGTGTTGTGAAAATTAAGATGATAGGTAATTGTAAAACATGTTTGCAACGTAATAGTACTATCAAAACAGGAATTGAATCGGTCCTAAAGTCTCAATTCCCTGAAATAAAAGAAGTAATAGAAGGTTAATTAAACTTTTTTTGCAATGTAGTCAAAAAAATATTTACCTTTGCGCCCTCAAAAAATTTTTAACAAAAACAAATTTAAACAATGAGTAACAATTTGATTTACATTTTTCCATTTTTTGGAATAGCCGCGTTGATTTATATGTACTTTCTATCGGTATGGGTAAAGAAACAAGACGCTGGAGACAGCAAAATGAAGGAGATAGCAGATAATATTGCAGAAGGCGCTATGGCATTTTTGAATGCAGAGTATCGTATTTTGGCAGTATTTGTAGTAATTGCAGGTATTTTATTGGGAATTTTATCTCAAGTAGTGGAAACATCACATTGGTTAATTGTTGTAGCTTTTGTTATTGGAGCTATTTTCTCTGCAGTAGCAGGAAATATTGGTATGCGTATTGCTACTCAAGCGAATGTAAGAACTACACAAGCCGCTAGAACGAGTTTGGCAAAAGCCTTGAAAGTTTCATTCTCTGGTGGAATGGTAATGGGATTGGGTGTTGCAGGTTTGGCTGTATTAGGACTTAGCTTTTTGTTTATTTTATTCTTTCATAAATTTATGAATGGAGAATTTAATGCACAAAATGCTCTTGAAATGACTAAAGTATTGGAAGTATTAGCAGGATTTTCGTTAGGTGCTGAATCTATTGCATTGTTTGCAAGAGTAGGTGGCGGTATTTATACAAAAGCGGCTGACGTAGGAGCGGACTTAGTTGGAAAAGTTGAGGCTGGAATTCCAGAGGATGATCCTCGTAACCCTGCAACTATTGCAGACAACGTAGGAGACAACGTAGGAGACGTAGCAGGAATGGGTGCGGATTTATTTGGTTCGTATGTAGCTACCGTTTTGGCAGCGATGGTATTAGGAAATTATTTATTACAAAATCCAGCAAATGCAGGAATTTTCCAAGGATTTATGAATATTGGACCTATATTATTACCTATTGCAATTGCAGCAGTTGGTATCGTATGGTCAATTGTAGGTGGATGGCTAGTAAGTGTAAAAGATGACAATGGCGATGTACAAAAAGCGTTGAACATTGGAAACTGGGTTTCATTGATTTTGACCTTGATTACAGTTTATGGACTTATCAAATGGATGTTGCCAGTAGAAATGAATATGGCATTCTTTGGTGAAGAAAATAGAATGGTAACAAGCAATGGCGTATTTATTTCTACAATTATAGGTATGATTGTAGGCGCTGTTATTTCTTCAATTACGGAGTATTATACAGGAACAGGAACTAAACCAGTACTTGGAGTAGTTAGGCAGTCTGCTACAGGTGCAGCTACCAATATTATTGCTGGATTGTCATTAGGAATGATGAGTACTTGGATGCCAATTGTATTGTTTGCTGCGGCTATAGTAGGTTCGTACCATTTTGCAGGATTCTATGGTGTAGCAATTGCTGCGGGTGCTATGATGGCTACTACAGCGATGCAATTAGCTATTGATGCTTTTGGACCTATTGCAGATAATGCAGGCGGTATTGCAGAAATGAGTGGATTGCCAGAAGAAGTAAGAGGAAGAACAGATATTTTAGATTCAGTAGGAAATACTACTGCGGCTATAGGAAAAGGATTTGCTATTGCCTCGGCTGCATTGACTGCGTTAGCTTTGTTTGCTGCATATGTAACGTTTACAGGTATCGATGGTATTAATATTTTCAAAGCAGATGTTTTAGCGGCATTGTTTATTGGTGCTATGATTCCAGTTGTTTTCTCTGCATTGGCAATGAGTAGTGTAGGAAAAGCTGCAATGGATATGGTTCAAGAAGTAAGAAGACAATTTAGAGAAATTCCAGGTATTATGGAAGGAACGGCTAAACCAGAATATGGCAAATGTGTTGCTATCTCTACAAAAGCTGCATTGAGAGAAATGATGTTGCCAGGTTTAATTACAATTGTTACACCTATTTTAGTGGGTGTAATTATGGGCCCTGAAGCATTAGGTGCTTATATGGCAGGTGTAACGGTTTCGGGTGTACTTTGGGCTATTTTCCAAAACAACGCTGGTGGAGCTTGGGATAATGCAAAAAAATCTTTTGAAAAAGGTGTAGAAATTAATGGTGAAACAGTATACAAAGGTTCTGATGCACATAAAGCAGCGGTAACGGGTGATACAGTAGGAGATCCATTCAAAGATACGTCTGGACCATCTATGAATATATTGATTAAATTGACATCATTGGTTGGTTTGACCATTGCGCCATTGATTGGATTGAAAGAGCATAATATGCCTGCTTTGCCAGAAACAAATGCACAAGTAGTCGAATTTAAAAATAATTTTGGAGAAAGTTTAGGTGCTGCTCTCAATATTACATTGCCAAATGGTGTTAGTTTTGATATTCCAGAAAAAGGTGTAGAAAATAAATTGTTCAATTTTTTGAGTAATTCTGCTATGATGGTTAATGATACTATATCATTTGATTTAGATAGAATAAGCTTTATATCAAGAAGTATAGAATTAGATTCTTCATCTAACAACCAGATAGAATACCTTGCTAATATGATGGTAGCTTATCAATCTTCAGAATTTAAAATTGAAGGATTTACGGATAATTCAGGCGATAAAAATGCTGATTTGAAATTGTCTTCCGAAAGAGCTAATTTTGTAATGAATGCTTTGATTGAAAAAGGTATTGCAAAAGAAAGATTAAAAGCAGAAGGATTTGGAGATACAAATCCATCATGTCCTGCAAACGATACGGAAGATTGTAAAAGCAGAAACAGAAGAATTTCATTGAAAGTATTAAAAAAATAATCATAGAAATATAAAAAATGTTAAGGCGGTTGATTTTTCAGCCGCCTTTTTACATTAAAATAAGAGAAAGAAATCTTTTTAATTAACTTTGCCTAGAAAATAAAAATATAAAATGAAAGGAATTATATTAGCTGGAGGATCCGGCACTCGTTTATATCCTATTACATATGCTATCAGCAAACAAATAATGCCTATCTATGACAAGCCGATGATTTATTATCCTTTGTCTACATTGTTGCTTACAGGTATTAGAGAAATTTTGATTATCTCTACACCACATGATTTGCCACAATTTGAACGATTGCTTGGCGATGGCAGTCAATTTGGATGTAAATTAGAATATGCGGTACAAGAAGTCCCTAATGGATTGGCACAAGCTTTTGTAATTGGAGAAAAATTTATTGGAAAGGATAAATGTGCTTTGGTTTTGGGCGATAATATTTTTTATGGTATGGGACTGGGCAAATTGCTTGAAAAAAATAATGATCCCAATGGTGGCATTATATATGCATATAGAGTTTCCGACCCAGAGCGCTATGGAGTAGTAGAATTTGATGAAAATTTTAATGTAAAATCATTGGAGGAAAAGCCTTCTCAACCCAAATCTAATTTTGCAGTTCCAGGATTGTATTTTTATGATAATGATGTGGTACAAATAGCAAAAGATTTAAAACCAAGTGCGAGAGGCGAATATGAAATTACCGATTTGAACAAAGTGTATTTGGAACGTGGCAAACTAAAAGTATCTATTTTGGATAGAGGTACGGCTTGGTTGGACACAGGTACGATAGAATCACTAATGCAAGCGTCTCAATTTGTGCAAGTGATAGAAGAGCGTCAAGGTCTAAAAATTGGGTGTATAGAAGAAATTGCGTATAGAAAAGGATTTATATCAAAAGAAAAATTGATCGAAATTGCACAGCCATTGCTTAAAAGTGGTTATGGACAATATTTGATGAATGTAGCTCATGATAAAGTTTAGTGTATGAAATATATATTAGTAACAGGTGCTGCAGGTCAAGTAGGAAGCTGTATGGTCGACTATTTGGTGCAGCAGCAAGATGTTTTTGTGGTGGCGGTAGATAATTTTTTGACGGGAAAGAAAGAAAATTTACCTACGGTTACTTTGCCCAATTATAAATTCATTCAATGTGATGTCAATAATTATGAGGCTTTGAGCGGTGTGATGCTCTCGTATAAATTTGATTTTGTATTTCATTATGCGGCGGTTGTGGGTGTAAAACGAACCTTGGAACATCCATTATGGGTATTGAATGATATAAAAGGAATAGAAAATGTGTTGAATTTGTCCAAAAACACGGGCGTAGAGCGCTTTTTCTTCTCATCAAGTAGCGAAGTGTACGGCGAACCCTTTGAGCATCCACAAAACGAAAATACGACGCCTCTCAACTCCAAACTCCCTTATGCGGTAGTAAAGAATGTAGCGGAAGCTTATATTCGTTCGTATCAGAAAGAATTTGGATTGGATTATACAATATTTCGTTTTTTCAATACGTATGGCCCCAAACAAAGTGAGGATTTTGTTGTCAAGAAATTCATCAAATTGGCACTAAACAACGAAAATATTACCTTGTACGGCGATGGCAGCCAAACGCGTACATTTTGTTTTATTGATGATAATATTCGAGCTACAGCGTCTTGTTTGTTTGATAATAAGTTTGTCAATGATACCTTGAATATTGGAAGTGATATTGAAATGACTATCAAAGAATTGGCAGAATTGGTAATAAAAGTGACAAAATCCAACTCCCAAATTGAATATTTACCCGCTTTGGAAGAAGGCGATATGACCCGTCGTAGACCCGATATTTCTAAAATGAAAACCTTGATATCCAATCAATTCACACCTTTGGAAGAGGGAATCTCAAACATAATCAAAACTTTGTAAAAATGCAATCGTCCAATCTCCACATTGCAGAAAAATGGTTTGAGGCATTTAATGTACAGGATTTAGAAGCCCTTTTGGCTTTGTATGATGATAATGCACAACATTATAGCCCCAAGCTCTTAATCACTAAGCCCGAAACAAAAGGATTGATTCAAGGGAAATCCCAACTACGCGCTTGGTGGCAAGATGCTTTTGAGCGTATGCCCGAGCTTCATTATGAAGTTATAAATTTACTCGCCAACGATACTGATGTATTTATGGAATATTTACGCCAAAACCCTGGTGATACAGGCCTACGAGTAGGCGAAACCTTAAAAATAGAAAAGGGCTTGATTGTGGCTTCTAGAGTTTTTCATTCGTAGAGAATTTAATACTATTAAAGCTGTCAAAAAAGAAATCTATACGAGTATTAAATCACGCCAAGTTTTTTCCCTACTTTGGTAAATGCGGCTACGCAATCCATAATATTTTGCGTGGAATGTCCCGCTGAGATTTGTACACGGATTCGCGCTTTACCTTTGGGAACTACAGGGTAGAAAAATCCAATGACATAGATGCCTTCTGCCAAAAGTTCTTCGGCAAAGGTCTGCGCCAGCTTGGCATCGTACAACATTACGGGCGTGATAGGGTGTATCCCTTCCAAAATGTCGAATCCTGCAGCTTTCATTTCGCTGCGGAATAGTTTGGTGTTGGCTTCCAGCGTGTCTCTAAGCTCGGTAGATTGGCTCAAAATCTCCAATACTTTCAAGGAAGCATTGACAATAGAAGGCATCAGCGTATTGGAGAAAAGGTAAGGACGACTGCGCTGACGAAGGAGTTCTATAATTTCCTTGCGCCCCGATGTAAATCCTCCCGAAGCACCTCCCAAGGCTTTGCCCAATGTACCTGTAATGATGTCCATTTTACCTATTACATTGCAGTGTTCTATAGTGCCACGGCCTGTTTTACCTATAAATCCGGTGGCGTGACATTCGTCTACCATCACCATTGCTTCGTATTTTACCGCCAATTCGTGAATTTTGTCCAACTGTGCTATGTAGCCATCCATACTGAAAACGCCATCGGTAACGATGAGCTTGTTTCTACAATGCGCTGCCGCTTGTAGTTGTTTTTCAAGGTCTTCCATATTGTTGTTCTCATATCTAAAACGTTGTGCTTTGCACAAACGAACGCCATCTATAATAGACGCGTGATTGAGACTATCCGAAATAATAGCGTCTTCCTCGCCCAAAAGCGGTTCAAAAACACCTCCATTAGCATCAAAAGCCGCCGCATATAAAATGGTATCTTCGGTGCCCAAAAATTCTGATATTTTTCGCTCCAATTCCTTGTGAATATCTTGCGTACCGCAGATAAATCGTACCGAACTCAACCCAAAACCGTGAGAATCGATGCCGTCTTTTGCCGCTTGTACAATTTCGGGATGCGAAGAAAGCCCCAAATAATTGTTTGCACAAAAATTCAATACTTTTTTGCCATTAGCCACTATTTCAGCACTTTGTGGAGATGAAATAATGCGCTCTTTTTTATATAAACCTTCGCTTTCTATGGATGAAAGTTCGTTTTGAAGTTGTTTTTTGAAATTTTCTGGATACATATTCTATTTATTTGTTTGCAAAAATAGAAAGATTCATTTATTTTTGTACTTTTAATCCCAAAACACCTTTTTTATTTAATTATTAGATATTTTTCAGACATAAGATGCCTCCAGAACCGTTAAGGGCTTTTGCTCAAATTTATAATCCCTATACGCAAGAAAATTATTTTTTTGAAGGTGCGGATTTGGGACAATCGCCTGATTTTGAATGGACTTCGTTTGATGGAAAACAGGTGCTTGGTTTTGTGAAATCCAATAAAAACGTTGCAGATTTTCACCCACCATTGGGAAAAACGTCTATGTCTACTACCTCCAAAGACGCTTATCTTGCTTATATTGACGCTATCAAAAATGCGATAGCTCAGCTGCAAATCCAAAAGGCAGTTGCGGCACGTATAATAGCGGTAGCCACCGATACGTCCCATTGGCAATCGTATTTTGAGGCACTCATTTCCTCATTTCCCGATACCTTTGTGTATGGTATCTATCATCCCCAATCGTTGTTGTGGATAGGCGCAAGCCCCGAATTGGTGGGCTATTTGTCTGAGGGCGTTTTCAAAACCATATCGCTAGCGGGTACAATTTGGGAACAAACCCAGTTTGAATCCAAAGAACAAGGCGAGCAAGAAATTGTTACCGATTATTTGCATAAATTGTTGATTGAAAATGGTTTGTCAGTAGATTTAAAGCGTTTAGAATCAAAATCTTATGGTCAAATCAGTCATTTGATAAATGAAATAGAGGTTTCAAATTTTGAACCGTCTCTTTTTGAAAATATCGTGTCGAAAATTCACCCAAGTCCGGCGTTATCTGGTTTTCCCAAGGACGAATCTATCCAATTTATCCAAAAAAATGAACCGATTGATAGAGTCTTTTATTCGGGGCTGGTTTCGTGGAAGATTTCAGCAACCCAAAAATTGGCATTTGCTACGATTAGATGCTTTCAAGTATTTGAAAATCAATTAATTTTTTATGTAGGTGGTGGCATTACTAAGGATTCTAATCCCGAAACGGAATTTGAAGAAACACAACAAAAGTTTCAAACGGTTTTTGAGGCTTTGAGTTTAGAGTAAAAAGGAATTTGAGACGTTGAGGGTTACTCTTTATTATTTCGTTTATAAAGCAAATATACCGTAATGAAAAAGAAAAACGGAACACTCATCATCAATACAATACCATAGTTGAGCCAATTGGCATCATCTGCGCCGTGATTGAGCGATTGTTCTGCATTGGCTTTGCACATAGCGCATTGCGCAAAGCCCCAAATATTGAGTACGAATGAAAAAAACAAAATTAAAACGGATTTAAATACTTTTTTCATTTTGTTACATTTATGAATTGTTTGATGCTGTGCGATTTGAGTATGCTTTCAATCCTTCTTCAAGGCACTTAGCTGCTTCTTCTATTTCAGATTTTTGTAATACGTATGCTATACGAACTTCATTTTTCCCCAATCCAGGTGTTGCATAAAACCCGCCTGCTGGAGCCATCATTACGGTACTTCCGTTATAGTTGAAATGTTCAAGCATCCATTGACAAAAATGGTCGGTATCTGCTACAGGTAGTTTGGCCATCGCATAGAATGCGCCTCCGGGTTTTGGACAGAATACACCGTCAATTTTATTGAGCAAAGAAATTAATAAATCTCTACGTTGTATATATTCGGTATTTACCGCTTCAAAATAAGATTGTGGTGTTTCTAGAGCTGCTTCGGCGGCTACTTCGCTGTATGTAGGCGAACTCAAACGGGCTTGTGCAAATTTTAATACCGTGCTCAATACGTCTTTGTTTTTGGTAATCAATGCGCCCAATCGTGCGCCACAAGCGGAATAACGTTTGCTTATACTATCTACAACTATCGCGTGATTGTTCAATTCGGGCATAGATAAGATGGATTTATGAACTTGGCCATCGTATACAAATTCTCTATAAACTTCATCGGCAAAAAGAAATAAATCGTGTTTTAAAACAATTTCTTTCAATTGATTCAATTCCGATTCGCTGTACAAATATCCTGTAGGATTATTTGGATTGCAAATGAGGATGGCTTTTGTTTTTGAAGTGATTTTTTTCTCAAATTCTTCGATAGCTGGCAATGCAAAACCATTGTCAATATTAGAAGTAATAGGCACTACATTGATATTACCCGCAGTAGCAAATCCATTATAATTTGCATAAAATGGCTCGGGAATAATGATTTCATCGCCGGGGTCCATCGTGGCCATGAATCCAAAAAGCAACGCTTCGCTACCTCCAGTAGTTTCTATGATTTCTGAAGCATCAATTTGCGCACCTACGCCGTGATAGTATTTAGCTAACTTGGTTCTATATCCCTCGCTTCCTTCACTATTCAAATAACTGAGTACACTGTAATCAAAATTTTTGATAGCTGTACGAACTACTTCAGGAGTTTCAATATCGGGTTGACCAATATTAAGATGAATTACTTTTACGCCTCTTTTTTTGGCTGCGGTAGCATAAGGTACTAGTTTTCTTATAGGACTTGGTGGCATCAGCTCACCTTTTTTACTTACTTTTGGCACAATGATTAATTTTAAAAAATTAAAAACAAATTTTTACATATACTCTTCTATCGGAAGACAGCTACACACAAGGTTTCTATCGCCATACGAATCATCTACACGGCTTACCGATACCCAGAATTTTGTATTTTTGATACTTTCCAATGGATATAATGCTTTTTCTCTTGAATATGGAAATGCCCATTCGCCACAGATAGCTTCTTCTGCAGTGTGTGGTGCATTTTTAAGCACGTTATTATCTTTTGGATAGGTACCGTTTTCTACTTCTTCAATTTCTTTTTTGATTTGAATCATCGCATCTATAAAACGGTCTATTTCTTTCAAATCTTCGCTTTCAGTAGGCTCTATCATCAACGTACCTGCAACTGGAAAAGAAACCGTAGGGGCATGAATACCATAATCCATCAATCTTTTGGCTACATCGGCTACTTCTATTCCCAATGTATGCTTGAATGGTCTAAAATCTACAATCAATTCGTGCGCTATACGACCTTTATCGCCCGTATACAAAATGTCAAAATGGGATTCAAGACGAGATTTGATATAATTTGCATTTAAAATAGCATATTTAGTGCTATCTCTCAAGCCCTTTTCTCCTAACATTTTGATATAAGCGTAGCTGATAAGTAAGATACTCGCACTTCCAAAAGGTGCTCCAGATACTGCTTTTGAAGCGTGTTCACCTCCTGTTTTTACCATACTATGTTTTGGTAAAAATGGCGCTAAATGACTTTTTACACAAATTGGACCTACACCTGGGCCTCCACCTCCGTGTGGAATAGCAAAAGTTTTATGAAGATTTAAGTGACAAACATCTGCACCAAGATAACCTGGACTTGTCAATCCTACTTGCGCATTCATGTTAGCACCATCCATATATACTTGTCCGCCATTTTCATGCATGATTTTACATACATCCATAATATCAGCTTCAAAAATCCCATGTGTTGATGGATAAGTTACCATTAAGCAACTCAAATTATCTTTGTGCTCTTCAGCTTTTGCTTTTAGGTCTGCCAAATTGATATTTCCATTTTCATCGGCAGGAGATACCACTACTTGCAATCCCGCTAATACAGCACTTGCAGGGTTTGTTCCGTGCGCCGAACTAGGGATAATACAAATATTTCTGTGCCCTTGACCTATACTTTTTTGATAATCTCTAATCGCTAATAGTCCTGCATATTCTCCTTGTGCACCTGAGTTTGGTTGCAATGAAGTTGCATCAAAACCTGTAACAATGGCAAGTTTTTCTTCTAATTCTACAATGATTTCATAATAACCTTCCGCTTGATTTTTTGGAACAAAAGGATGAATGCTACTAAATTCTCTCCAGCTCAATGGCATCATTTCTGTAGCAGCGTTCAATTTCATGGTACAACTGCCCAAAGGAATCATCGATTTTGTTAATGATAAATCTTTTTCTTCCAAAGATTTGATATAACGCATCATTTTTGTCTCCGTATGATATGAGTTGAAAACAGGATGTGTTAAAATCGCATTTTCTCTTTTTACATTTCCTGCAATTTCTGAATTAGAAATTGAAAGTGACGCTTTTTTCCCAGAAATTGTTTCAAAGATATTTAATATATCACCTAAATCTTCATGTGATGTATTTTCATTAACTGAAATTGAAACTAGATTTGAATCATAATAAAAATTGATTTCATGTTTCTCAGCTATTTCTTTAACTTTTGAAGAATCAGTAGTATGAATCGTAAAGGTATCAAACATTTCACCTTTAGAAGTGTCAAATCCTAAATCAGCAATTCCTTTTCTAAGCGCTACTGCTTTATTTTGAATGTCTTTTGCTATAGCCGTAACTCCTTCAGAACCATGATAAACGGCGTACATAGCTGCCATATTAGCAAGTAGGGCTTGAGCCGTACAAATGTTTGAGGTTGCTTTTTCACGTTTGATATGTTGCTCTCTTGTTTGAAGCGCCATTCTTAATGCAAATTTGCCTCTTCTATCTTTACTTACTCCAATAATTCTTCCAGGAATTTGTCTTTTGAACTCATCAGTTGTAGCAAAAAAAGCAGCATGAGGACCTCCAAAACCAATAGGCACCCCAAAACGTTGCGCAGAACCTACCGCACAATCCGCACCCATACTTGCTGGAGATTTATACAAAGCCAAACTCAAAATATCAGCTATGATACAGGTATATATTTGATGAGTTTCTTTTAGTGTTTTAATAGTAGATGTATAGTCCGAAACCAATCCATTTTCATTTGGATTTTGAATAATGGCTCCAAAATAAGTATCGTCAAAATTGTGAGCATTTATATCTCCAATAATAACTTCGATATTCAAGAAATCAGCTTTTGATTTAATGACATCTATCGTTTGAGTAAAAGTATTTTTGTCTACAAATAATTTATTAGCAATATGTTCTCTTTTATTTTTTTGATGATAAAACATCATCATAGATTCAGCTGCAGCGGTAGATTCATCTAATAGAGAAGCATTAGCTACTTCAAATCCTGTAAGGTCACAGATCATTGTTTGATAGTTCAATAAACTTTCCAATCTACCTTGAGAAATTTCAGCTTGATAAGGCGTGTATTGGGTATACCATCCTGGATTTTCAAAAATATTTCGAAGAATTACACTAGGCGTAACCGTGTCGTAATAACCTCGTCCAATATAAGATTTGAATGGTTTATTCTTTTTTGCAATTTTGGAAATGTGGATAAGGTATTCTTGTTCGGTCATTGGATCTCCTATGTCAAAACTCTTATTTGAAAAAAGATGATTAGGGATAGTTTCATTGATTAATTGATCAATATTGGCTGCCGAAGTTTGTTTAAGCATTTGATTTTCATCTACCTTGTTTGTTCCAATATGTCTGCGTTGAAAACTCATGAGAAGTGATTTTATATTTTAAATAATGATTTGAATTAAATTAATATTTTTGCAAAATTATCTAAATAAAAATGAAATTGTTTAGAAAATAATCGACCAAAAAAAAATTTACATTAATAATTTTTTTTGGTGTATTTTTACGCTTTGAATAAATTAGGTGAAAAATGAAAAAACTATATATAATTTGTTTGATTAGTCTCATTAATCTACTTATAGATTCTTCATTGATTGCGCAAGCTTCCTCTTTAGTAGGGGCTGATTTGCAAATCAGATCTCTTGATCCAAATAATAATAGACTTATTGAGGTTAAACTAATTTACTATAGAGATTGCGCAGCAGTTAGTAGAAGAGGTGGCGGCGGTGGTAATATTAATACAAATGCAGTTGTAGTGTTTCAAAGTACAAAATGTTGTACTTTTTTAGTGGATACCCTTACATTAGATTTAGCCATTTCAAATAAGGAAGCAACTCCTATTTGTCCTACCAATCCTGCTATCACTACTTGTGATGTAGCCACTGCTAGTAATCCAGGGTATAAAGCAGATATATATATAGATACGGTTCTCTTACCTGCAAATTGTGATGATTGGCACGTAGGGCATATGTGGTCTAGAACTCTTGCTTTTCAAAATTATTTAGATTCTAGCAATATAAAATTTCAATCTACCCAACCTCCAGCGGGAAGAGGAAGGGCTATTTTAGGACCTCCTCCAAACTTTGGCGCAAGAAGAAGTGGGAGTAATACCGCACCAAATAATCCAGATGTAACCGAGGCTGGATTTTATATCGAAAAAACATATAATAATAAAGTTGACATTGGGGGAGGTAAATTTAGAGCAAACTCATCCCCAAGGTATTCTGCGAATCCATTGATTTTTCAATGTTCAAATAAATTAAGAACATATGATTTAGGGTATTATGATGTAGATGGGGATGTCATGGAATTTGAACCTATGACCCCATTTAAAGATATAACAACAACTGTTGGGACTACTGGTTTTGGAAATGGAGTTCCCATTACTTGGAATCCAGGATTTAGTGATGTAGCACCATTGGGGCCAAATGCAACATATATAGTTAATCCTTCAACGGGTGCAATTACATTTGAAGCGACTAATGGAGTGGGATTCTATAAAACTGCAATAAAAATTACCGAAAAAGATCCTGTGACTTTAGCTGTAAAAGATATTTCAATGCGAGATATCATAATTACAATTGTGAATACTCCAAACTGTGCATTGGATAATACAGTAGGTGAAAAATCTGATTTTATCCCTGGTTACAAAAATTTTGTAAGCTGTGATACTGCTCCGAATCGTATAGATATGATACAGACATGTGCAGGAACTTCCATGTCTTTTGATATAGAAGCGGTAAGTAAATCTCCAATCCCAAATGCATCTATATTTATCGAGGCTGAAATTGATACAATTAGAATGAAAAATGCGAGTATAATATCGTCGTATAGACCTCAAAATTATCCAGTATATGATACTGGATTCGCTAAATTTATATGGAATGTACCAGCAAATATTGAGCCAGGAATATATCCTGTTATTTTTACGATTAGAGATTGTATTGATGGATATATACTTTCACGTCAAAAAATTGTTTATGTAAGAGTGAATAGAAAAGTTAATATAACTTCAGAATATCAAGGAATAAAATTAAAGCAAATAACATTACCGAGTGATCGAACCTATTTTTGTGATGGAGGACTATATCCATTTTTATCTACAGAAAATGGAGAATTAGATGCACAATTTTCATGGAGAGATGTTCCTAGTGGTTGTGCTACTTTTGATACGTTTAATCAAGGAAATAAAATTAATTCACTAGCTTTTGTAAATAATATTTCTCAAGATTGCTGGATGATAGCTACAGCAAATCAATCATGTCTCAAAGATGATACATTATTAATAAAAAAAGCAAATACATATACCCCTTCAGCTTCGTTAACTGCTCCAGATTATTGTCAAGAAACTCGAGGTCAAATAACCGTTTCAGGCGTTCCTGCAGGAACCATTTATGATTGGCAACGAGTAAGTGGATGTTTTGATGGAGGGATACCAAGTAAATTTCAAAATTTTGCAGACATGTATTTTTGTTCTCCAACGAATAATTTTGATGTATTTACAATTTCTCCAGATACTTGCATAATGCAAACATCCATAACCGAAGATACAAAAGGGATCAAACCCCTCATTTTATCTCTTACAACAGATAAAACAAATGTATGTCCAAAAGATACAATTAGAGTAAGTAGCGTATTTATAACTCCTATTTGTGGAGAAGATCCATATAATACAATTATTGGACCTACATTATACGCGGAATATCCAGGAGAAGAAAATAATCCAATAAAGTTGCCTCGTATTTTTGCTGGTTCAAAAGATGTAGAATACATGAGAACCCAATTTATTTATTTAGCATCTGAACTTTCTGAAAATGGTTTTAAGCCAGGAAAAGTAAATTCTCTTGCATTTAATATAGAAGGTATTTCAAATCCAAGAAAGTATAACGAGTTAACTCTAAGAGTTAAATGTTCAAATCGGTCTTCATTACAAGATTTAAAATATGAGGCAAAAGAAGATATGATTGAAATTTCAAAATTTGCTGGTTCAACTATTCTAAATGTGGGTTGGAATGAATTTAACCTAGCTAAAAATTTCTCTTGGGATGGAACATCAAATTTAATTTTTGAAGTTACAGCAGAATGTGTAAAAGGAGATGTTGGCGCTACGTTGAATGTTCCTGTTATGGCTGATAATCAAGTAGGTTATGTAGCTACTATTGGTAGTTATTTTAAGAAAAATGAGTTTGGCTGGGATTCAGAAACTTTGGCAAGTACATTTACTAATTATAGACCTAATCTAAAATGGGGATACAATAAATTTGATACTACAAATGTGAAATTTACATGGACGGATCAACAAGGAAATAGCCCTTCGCCAGAATTAACCTTTGATCCAAGGGACACTATTTTTTCAAATCCAAAAGTTTCAGCAAGTAAAAAATCTACATATTTTGCAACCTTAAGAAATGGATTATGTGTAAAAGATACCTTTGTAGTTGCTTTTTATAACGATAGTTTTAAGGTGAAAATTGACAGAAATTTTGTGAATAAATGTAATGATGATACTATTCAGTTAAAAACAACAGCAGGTAAAATATTACCTGTTTTTTATGAAATAAAATGTGGTAATTCAAATTTCCAATGCAATGTTTCTGATACGGTTCGAAAAGCATTTGCTGGATTGGCAACCATTGTTTCTAATTTCAGCGTTTCTCCTTTTGGGGGTGTTTTAAATGCTGCTACTGCAGAAAATACAACAGATAAAAGAATACAGTTAATTATTACTGCCGCTGAGTTAAAGGCAAATTTAGGAGTAGATACTGGATTGATTAATGGGATATCTTTTGATATGCTCACAAAATCAACAAATTTTAATGCGATACAGAATTTTAAAATCAAATTGAAATGTATTTCAAAAGATAGTACTCAGTTTTCAAATAATGTCTTTCATCAGGCAAATACATTTACAACTGTTTATCAAAATTCAAATTTATCTACCACTACAGGAAATAATTATTTTGCATTTAATAAGCCATATGGATGGGATGGACAAAGTAATTTAATGCTTGATATTTGCTGGGATAATCCAGCTGGTAAAACCTATTTAGGAGATGCTGTTCGAGCTTCAACATATCTTCCAGCAGTTACTTCTAATAGAACCCTATTTAGAGGATCTAATGTAGGAACTGATTTTGGATGTGATTATCAAACGGGAACAAGATCCAATGTTCGCCCTAATATAAATGTACATATATGTAGACCTACAGCGTCTCCACCACCATTACCATTGAATTATAATTGGGCGCCCAATGTAGAAATCAGCAATACACAAATCTCTAATCCCATTGTCTATAATACAAACACAAGAAAGTATTTTGTATATTTAGATTATATTGATACTACTCTAAAGAAGTCTGTCTGCAGAGTTAGTGATACTGTTCTTGTAAAAGTGGGTAGACCTGACTTAAAGGTTCTTCCAGAAAAACCAGTTGCTTGTATAGGAAGTAGCACTGAAGTTGAATTAAGTACAAGTGCCATTCCGTCTCATATTTATAAATATAGATGGGAACCAAATCAACAGGGAATCGCTGTTGAAGACTCGGCTAATTCGTTTATTAGTATTACTCCTCCAAATCCTAAATACTATTACGTAAAAGTATATAATTCTCAAAAACCAAATTGCTGGGCTAGAGATAGTATTTTTATCGATATTCAAAATTTAAGAACCATGCCACAAATAGATGGTGTATCTATGATTTGCCAAGGAGATTCAGTAAGTTTATTTATTCCAGAACAAGTAGGTTATCAAAATCCTGTATGGTATGATGTAAATAATCAACCCTTGGGTAGTTCCTATAAAATAAAAGTAGGAGCAGCGGGTAAATATTTTGTAAAAGTAGACTCGGGTGCATGTAGAAATACATCAGATTTTAAAGTGGTAGAGTATAGAAAACAAGATACATTAAAAATGCCACAATATGATTATACATTATGTCAAGGCGATACGGCAATATTGTATTATGATATTAATAGTGGTTTGATCGTGCCGCTATGGAGCAATGGATATTATGGCGTAAGTAATAAAGTGTCTTCTTCCGGTCAATATTTCTTGGTGAATGCAAGAGATCAATTTGGTTGTCCCTTGATTTTACAAGATACGGCCAATGTAACTGTGATAGATAATCCGGATTTTACAGTAGGGAATGACACATTGTGTTTAGCAATAAATCAAAAGAAAATTTTAATTCCAGATCCTTTAGACAATAATGCGGTATATCAATGGGATCCAATTAGACAAATTTCACCTACATTAGAAGTTAGTACTCCTGGAATATATACAGTGGTTCGTTCTATTGGAAAATGTACGAAGACGGCCTCGGTAACTGTTGTTGAAGAGCGCTTTGGAAAAGTAGATCTAGGTCCAAATTTCCCAATTTGTTGTGATGAAGTATCATTATTAGATGCCAATACACTAAATAAAAAGTACAATTCATATAAATGGTCTACAGGGGAAACAAGCCAATCTATTTTCACAAAGCCAAATGTATCAGGCGTATATGTAGTAGAAGCTATAAGGCCAAGTGGATGTAAAGATACAGGCTCTGTATATGTAGATGCTAAATGTACTAATTTGACCGCAAGACCTGAAAGAGATACCATTTATTTAGGAGAAACAAACGATGTGATTGGAAAACATTTGGATATAAAAAATACATATATTGAGTATAAATGGATGTCAATGCAAGACTATAACAGAATTTCTAAAACAGATATGTTAAGGGGTTCTTCATATCCTACAGATTCTGGAGATGCAGAGTATGTTTTATTGATGACATTGGTAGACACATCATACAAACCTATAAAGAAATGTTCTGAAAATGCTGTAGTTCGATATAGAGTTTTACCAAATATAGTGAGTATACCAAATGTATTTTCTCCAAATGGAGATGGTACAAATGATACTTATTTTCCTTTTGCAAAAGGATTAGTTGAAGTTACAGAGTTTAAAGTTTATAATAGACAAGGTCAATTATTGCATAATGATGTAAATAAACCATGGGATGGGAATTTTAATGGTCAGCCTCAGCCAAACGGTGTTTATGTTTGTTTAATTTCTTATTATTCTCAAGATCCTAGGAAAGAAAAAGAAACAAAATATGTTCAAGTTAATTTAACACTTATTAGGTAGAAAGAAAGAAGAAAATAATTATGCAAAGACGTTTACTGTTAGTAATTTCTTTTTTGGTATTGAATTTAACTTTTTATAGTCAAAATAATATACATTATACACAATTCTATAATTCACCCATGACGTTAAACCCTGCTTTGACTGGAAATTATACGGAAGACTTATATAGAATTTCTGGTATTATTAGGCAGCAATATAGTGATTTGAACTCTTTTCAAAAGGGTGAATTTTTGTATCAAACCCCAAGTGGATCAGCTGAATTGTCTTTATTTAATAATCGCTTGGGAGTTGGGCTTTGTTTCTTAAATGATCAAATTTATAATAATATTTTTAACAATAAACGTCTTTATTTATCTAGTGCCGTTCATTTTCCTATCAAAGATAATCGATTGTCTTTTGGAGTTCAAGGTATGATTAATTATGGAACAGTAGATGGTAGTAAATTCCAATGGGCTGGACCTTCAGAGCCATTGAATGAGAGTGCGATTTATTTTGATTTAAATGCAGGAATAAATTATCAGCATGATTTTGGATGGTTTATGACAGATTTTGGGATTTCAGCATCTCATTTAACGGAGCCAACAGAAAAATTATTAAAAAATGGACCTGGTAGCAAAGTCCCAATGTACTATAAAGCCTATGTAAATTTCCTAGATTGGGAGCTTAACGACAGAATATCTATCTATCCTGCTTTTTATGGAAGTTGGCAAGCTACAGCTACAGATTTTTTATATGGTAGTAATGCTTCATATAAACTATTTGACGTAGCAGGTGCACCTACCAAAGTCTTTGCAGGTCTTTGGCTTCGCTCCAATCAATTAAATATAGAATCTATAATCGGCTTGATAGGATTGGGTTGGGGTAAAACGAAAGTAATGTTTTCATATGACTATAATACCTCTTTTTCTAAAGGAGGAAACTCAAGCTATCTTGCCGGAAGAACGAATACTTTTGAGTTATCAATAGTTTTCCTCGGCAAACCTAATGTCAAACCTCCACTATTAGAAGACAATTTTATCTTAAACCCACGATTCTAAACCTAATAATAAAATATAAACAACAAAAACTAGTAAGATATGTATCAATTAAGGATAGTAGTATTAATTTTAATGATTTTGGGATTGAATACTACCCACGTTACTTCTCAAAATAGATCGAAATCTAAAAGTACTAAAGAAGGCACATCCAGTGAAGTTTCTAATAATGAATCTAAATCAACTACTGAAACTAAAGCAAAAAAAGATGAGCCCAATAAATTAAACCAAGAACTCATCAAATATAAAAATTTTTCGTATGGAAAATTATTGAAATTTGCAGATAAGCTAGAGAATGAAGGTAGTTATGTAAATGCAGTAGAGTATTACGAATTGGCTCACAAGAAAAAGCCAAAAAATAAGTGTATAGTTCAAAAATTATCTGAACTTAACTTTAAGCTAAGAGACTATGAGGCTAGTCAAAAATATACAGAAATGATTATTGATTTAGATAAAGGATATGACAAGCAAGCGCCTATGAGATTGGCTTTAGCCATGAAAGCTAATAAAAAGTATAAAGAAGCTATACAAGAATTAACAAATTTGAAAAATGATAAAAAACAAATTCCAAATTTGAATAAAATTGAGGTAGAATTAAAAGGTGCTGAATTAGCATTGGAAATAAAAGGCAAAGAAGATAAAAAAATTGTGGTAGCAAATGAAAGCCAAATTAATGGTAATCTACAAGAATATGGACCACAGCCATTGAATGATAATGCAATTATATACTCAGCTATCGTAAGTGATACCGCTTTAAATATTACAAAGTCAAAATCTGAAGGGAAAGATTATACTTCAAAATTATTATTTTCTAGTTTTAATGAAGAATTGAAACAATGGTCTAAGCCACAATTACTTCCAGCAGAAATTAACGTGCCAGATGTTTTTATTGGAAATTCTTATCGTGATAAATCGGGGAATTTAATTTATTACACGCAATGTTTGGAAGGAAAAAAATTGGTAATGAACTGTATGATTTACTTAGCAGAAAAAGTAAATGGAAAATGGCAAACTGAAGAATTAAGCTTAATTAATAGTAAAGGAACAACAAATACACATCCAGCAATTTATGATGATGGTAAAAATAAGTATTTAATGTTCTCTAGTGATAGACCCGGTGGCAAAGGAGGTATGGATATATATTATGCAGCTTTGGATGCAAAAGGTAGACCTTCAAAAGAAATCATGGCCCTAAAAGAAATAAATACTTTTGGTGATGATATTACGCCATATTATGATGGTAAAGCGAAAACATTGTATTTCTCTTCTGATGGATATCCAAATCTTGGAGGAATGGATATTAATAAAGTTCAAGGTATTATTGGGAAATGGGATAAAGTAGTAAATCTTAAGTATCCAATTAACTCTTCATTGGATGATATTTATTTAAAAATGAGAGAGGATGGAGAAGGTTTTTTTGTATCGAATAGACAAGGCTCCAAGTCTCCAAGAGGTTCTACATGTTGTGATGATATATGGAGCGTGAAAAAAGTAGAGTATGATATTTGGATAAGAGGAATTTATGCTAGTGCAAAAGATCCAGAGAAAAAACCATTAAATGGTGTGAGTGCTATTATGATAGAGGATAGCTCCAAAAAATTGATGATGAATAAAACAACTGCTAATGATGAATATTTTTATGTAAAATTATCTCCGGGAAAAAAATATAAAATAAATGGCGTTTTGGATGGGTATTATCCAGGAATAGATGAGTTTTCTACTCCCAAAGAAGTCTTCAAGAATGATACAATTTATAAAGTTTTCTTATTAGAACCTATTGAAAAGAAACGTTATGTAGTAGAAAATATTTATTATGCATTTGATAAATCAGTAGTTCGTCCAGAGTATTATTCAATTATGGATAGTGTATTGTCATTGTTGACTCTTTATCCAAATACATTCTTGAAAATAGATGGTCATACAGATTCAAGAGGAACAAATGTTTATAATCAATCCCTCTCAGAAAGAAGATGTAGAGCTGCAGCAGAATATATGTTGTTGAAAGGCTTAGCACCTGAGAGAATTATTATGAGAGGATATAGCGAAGATGTACCTATAGCGCCTAATGAAACTCCGAGCAATGAGGATGATCCTGCCGGTAGAGCAAAGAATAGAAGGGTAGAATTTAAATTACTAGCACCAAATGGAAAAGATCCTAAATTGGAAATTGACTATAGAGTAAATATCCCTTTTGGAATAGATTAAAAATTGTTCTAAATTATTATAAAAAAAGCATCCTGATATCAGGATGCTTTTTTTATAGATTAGTTATAAATGTTTTTTATTTGCCAACAAGCCATTCTATTGCATTTTTTACTAATATTTTTTGTTCTTTTTCTTTGTTGAATTTCATAGAACGAACCAATTCCCCTGGAGATAACTCACCTAAAGGAAATGGATAATCAGATCCAACTACAATCTTATCTTCACCAAATAATTGAATATTATAATCCATAGCTAAAGGACTATGAACTAAGCTATCTATCCAAAAATGTCCACAATAGTCAGAAGGCTTCTTATTATTATCAATAGCACATAAATCAGGACGCATTTCAAAACCATGGTCTATTCTACCCAATGTAAAAGGAAATGATCCTCCCCCATGTGCAAAAGCAAATCGTAGTTTTGGAAATTTTTCAAATACACCACCAAAAATAAGGCTAGATATAGCTCTTGAACTTTCTGCAGGCATACCTACTAGCCACGGAAGCCAATATTTACTCATACTTTTTTGTCCCATCATATTCCATGGATGTACAAAAATACATGCATTGAGTTCTTGTGCTGCTTCCCAAAATGCGTTGAATTGAGGTTCGCTTAAATTTAAATCATTTATATTGGTTCCAATTTCAATTCCTTTTAGTCCTAGAACCTTTATACATCTTTCTAATTCTTTGATAGCCATATCAGTATCTTGCATAGGTAATGAACCAAGTCCTATGAAGTTATCGGGGTAACGTTGACAAATTTCGGAAATATGATCATTTAAAAATTGATTAATCATCAATGAATCTCCAGCTTGGATATGATAATTGAACATTACAGGAATGGTACTCAATACTTGTACATTACTTTTGAAGCCAATCATTTCTTTCATTCTATCTTCTGGGCTCCAGCAATTACTCATGATTTCTCTAAAAAAGATATCATCTATCATCATTCGAGCACATCCTACCTTATGATGTTCTAACGATACAAATCCACCATAACCAAATTTTTTACTCCAATCAGGCATTTTTTCTGGTAAGATATGTGTATGAATATCAATACAATCAGTTTGATGAATAGCATGAGATAGGCACATGAATCGAAATGTTTTATATCAAAATTTAAAAGTCAAAGATAGGACAAAATAACAGAATCTTAGCTACAAATTCATCGCTTTCTCTATTTCTTTTTTCAATAGCCTTCCTTCAATTATCATAGAACGATGAGAAAAAGTAGGGAAAATTGAAAATTTAATTCCTTTTTCTATATATTTTGGGATATAATTATCTAAAAAATCTTTCAATGAAATTTTAGTCGCATAGTATTTTGACCAATTATCTGTTGCAAATTGATTAGCAAAAACTTCATTGGGCCATAAAGGAAAATAAAAATGGTTGTGATTATCGCCCTGGACAGCCCACCCTTCACTATATAGCGCTACAACCTCCTTGTTTTCGATTACTTTTTGTATGAAATATTCAAATCTTTTAAGATTAGGTTGATTTAAAGCCCATACCTCTTCTTCTTTACTTATTTTATTATACATATGATTAGTTTCCTTTGAACTCAGCTTTGCGTTTTTCAGCAAAAGCAGCCACCCCTTCTTTAAAGTCTTCTGTATCAAAACACTCTGCAAATAAATTTACTTCTGTTGTAAATCCTACAGGTCCGTCTTTGAAAAAAGAATTCACACTTTGTATTATATTTCCTAATGCTATTGGAGCTTTTGTATTGATTTTTTCAAGAATTTCTCTTGATTTATTTATCAATTCTTCAATAGGGACAACATAATTTACTAGATTTAATCGCAATGCTTCATCGGCCTTGATATTATCAGCAGTCAATAACAATTCTAATGCTTTCGTTTTTCCTATTAATTGAATCAATCTTTGAGTGCCTCCATATCCCGGAATTAATCCTAAATTAACTTCAGGTTGACCAAAAACCGCATTTTGACTAGCAACACGAAGATGACAAGCCATGGCTAATTCACATCCACCACCTAATGCAAAGCCATTAATTGCGGCTAATATCGGTTTTGGACATGATTCAATTCTATTCAAGACATTATGTCCATCTCTAGATAATTTTTTTGCTTTATTGCTTTCAAAACTTGAAAATTCTGAAATGTCAGCACCTGCTGCAAATGCTTTTATACCTTTACCTGTAATTATTACAGATTTAATCTCATGGTTATCATATATTTCATCTAATGCTTCATCCATTTCAGTAAAAAATTGAATATTAAGGGCATTATATTTTTCTTCTCTATCAATGGTTATAGTCAAAATTCCATTGTTTAATTCTTTTATTAAAATTTTACTCATGTGTTTTTAATTTATAAGTTTAAATATTTTATATTTTTTAGTTTTTTTTGAGATTTAAATTTTCTTCGTAGTCATTTTGGATCCATTTATATATTTCTATTTGACTTCTTATAGGTTCAATATCTTCTCGTTTCATAAGATTGCTCATTTCAAAGTCATGGAATCTTGATTTTTGATTGTCTTTTAACTGAAGATTAAGATAGTTTAAAATCTTTTTTTGTATTAACTTATCTACTATAGGAACGCCCACTTCTACTCGATAATCAATATTTCTTGGCATTAGATCTGCTGAACTAATATATAGTTTTTCTTTTGGATTATTTTTAAAATAGTATACTCTTGCATGCTCTAAAAATTTATCAATAATACTAATAGCTTCGATGTTTTCACTAATACCAGGTAGATTCGGAATTAGGCAGCAAATACCTCTTATTATTAGTTTTATTTTTACTCCAATTTGGCTTGCCTCGTATAGCTTATCTATAATTTGGTCATCTACTAAGCTATTCATTTTGAATAAAATTAACCCATTGTTTCCTTCTTTATGCGCTTTTATTTCATTTTCAATGCCTTGAAGAATAATACTTCGTGTGCTAAAAGGAGATACCATTAGTTTTTTAAATGGTTGTGTTTTTTGGGTTTCCAAGAATTTAAATACGTTTGCTACATCTTTGGCTATTTCAGGCTGAGATGTAAAAAGTGAAATATCACTATAAATATTAGCAGTCACTTCATTATAGTTTCCTGTGGAAATATTTCAGAAATATTTGGTTTTATTGTTTTGTTTTTTTGTGATATAAACTATCTTAGAATGTACTTTTAGATTGGGCTTTCCATACAAAACCTTGATTCCTTCTTCTTCCATTTGCCGTGCCCAATATATATTGTTTTCTTCATCAAATCGAGCAGTTACTTCCATGACAACTGTAACTTTTTTGCCATTTTTTACGGCATTGATGAGAATATTTGCTATTTGTGATTTTTTTGAAAGTCTATAAAGACTCATTTTAATTATATTTACATGTGGATCAATACTAGCCTCACGTAGGAAATTTAATAAATAATCAAATGAATTAAACGGATAAAAAAGTAACACATCTTTTTTTGAAATGGTATTAAAAATTGTTTTTTCCATTTCCATTTTTATATTCGGAATAGGGGAGTTTTTTTCGTATAAAAGATGTTTCATTCCAAAATCTGGAAATTTTGTAAAATCTTTAAAATTATGATATTTTCCACTCAAGACCACATTCCGTTTAGAAATTTGAGATCGCTTAAGAATATAATGTAGCAGATCTGATGGAATACGTTTATCCGCTATAAAACGAACAGGTTTTCCTTTCTTACGTAGCTTGAGACTTTTTGAAAGTTTATCCACTATAGAATTGGATATATCATTATCTATTTCCAATTCAGCATCCCTAGTTACTTTAATGGTAAATGCCTCAAAGGTATCCATTTCAAATACTTTGAATATCTCCGGTAAATTTACGCGTATAATGTCATCCAAAAGCATCACATACTTTTTTGACGTATCTTTACATGGAACTTCTACAAATCTAGAAAAATATTCTGTAGGAATTTCTATCAATGAAAATTGCGTTTTATGTGTTTCTTCTTGAGACATTTTAATAGCCAAATAAATGGATTTGTCTTTTATCGATGGAAATTTTAAAGAATCTTTTAAAATCAATGGGGTTATACCTTGCCGAATATTAGATTTAAAAAACTGTTTGACCCATAGTAATTGATCCGCTTTAAGATTGGTTTCGTTTAAGAAAAAAACACCATTTGTAGCCAAATCCTTTTTTATTTGTGAAAAGGCCCTTGCAAAATAGTATTCATCTTTTTTCAAAGTTTGATATATTTTATCTAATACTTCTTCAGGTTTGTAATTAAGTGATTTGGCTAAATTATTCCCTATTAGTTTATTTAGTGTCCCTACGCGAACCCTAAAAAATTCATCTAAATTATTGGAATAAATTCCTAAAAAGCGAAGACGCTCCAACACAGGTACCGAAGTATCTAGCGCTTCTTGAAGTACTCGTTTATTAAAGGACAACCAACTGATTTCTCTATTATGTTTTGGAAACATTTATATACTTAGATACTATGATATTAATAATTTTTACAAATTTAAACTATATACAAATACAATTCAAAATGTACTTTCCACATAATTGCGTTAATATGCAATTATCAAAAAAATGAATTTATAAATTTCCTGTTCGTCCTCCATCCACAGGTAGGTTAATACCCGTGATATAACTCGCTTCTTTTGACGCCAAAAATGCAACAGCATTAGCAATCTCTTCAGGTTGTCCAAAACGTTTCATTGGAATTTCTGCTATCATTTCTTCTTCTATTTCTTTATACTCTTTTTGAAGTTTTGATGATTTTGTTTCAATAATTGATGATAATCGCCCTGTAGCAGTAGCTCCTGGCAATACATTGTTTACTGTAATCTGAAAAGGAGCTAACTCATTTGCCAAAGTTTTAGCCCAATTAGCTACAGCGGCTCGAATAGTATTTGAAACTCCTAGGTTTGGTAAAGGCTGTTTTACAGAAGTGGAAATAATATTGATAATTCTTCCAAAATTATGAGCCTTCATCCCATCTAAAAGTAATGTTACAAGGGTATGATTAGCTATTAAATGATTGTTGAATGCACTGATAAACTCTTCATTTTTTGCGGAATGTATAGGGCCTGCTGGAGGACCACCTGTATTATTAATGAGAATTAAATAGGGATTACTTTTGCTTGCGATCAGTGCTTTTATTTTAATTGAAAAATCTTCAATATTAGCTACGTCGGCTGAAACATAATCATGTTTTTGCTGATCGTTTATTATAGGAAGTTGCTCTAATGCAATTTTTAAATCATTTTCATTTCTTGAAAGTAAAGTAATATTTGCTCCTTTTTCTGCTAATTTTTTTGCACTTGCAAATCCGATTCCTTTGCTTCCTCCACACACCAAAACGTTTATATTTTTTATATCTTGAGTCATCTTTTTTGTCGTAAAATTACATATAATATGACAAAAAAGTGTCTATTTTTTTATATAAGCTTTATTTTTTGTTTATAATCAAATGATTGAAACATATTTTTTAATATTATTTTTGCTAAGTAATTTAATTCTGAAATCTAAATTAAATCATTGTGCTACTAAACTTATTTAAAAAAAATCAAAACGAGGCGATGCATCAAGACAATCAATATGATGATGTTCTTATAGCGCCCCCAATAGAGGAAAATAAATTTCAAACATATAATTATCAAACGACTACTGTAATAGAAGATGAAGTTATAGATCAAGAAGAGTACAATTTAGGAGATTTAGATATTTTGTTTGCAAAAAAATTTATTGAGAAAAAAGGTAAATTTGTTTTTTGTGAAAATAAAGAAGATTTATTTGGTAAGCTTCAGATGTTACTTAAGAAAATAAATAAAACCAAAGTGTTTGTATGGGAACAAGAATTAGTAGATTATTTGAAATCTAATAATCTATTTACCGATGGTATTGTATGTGAACGCAATGGTGAAGAATCTAATATTGCAATCAGTAAATGTGAAGTTTTAATAGCTAAAGAGGGAAGTATCATGCTTAACCCAATGCAAAATAGTCCTCGTTCATTAAATATTTTCCCATCTCATCAAATTTTATTTGCTACATTGGATCAATTAGCACCTAATGTAGAGAAGTCAATTGAAAAATTTGTAGCAAATCATAACGATAGTCATCCTTTTGTAATTCAATTAGATGCCGAGCCAAAAAGACTTCGAAATATTAATGGTAAATTTGTAATAAACTCAGAAGGACCAAAAGAAATCTTTTTATTTTTATGTGAAACATTATAGTTTTACACCAGAATAAATTTAATTTCTATGTCTCGAATTCTGTTTTTGTCTGATTTTCATTTGGGAATTCCGGACGAAGTTTCTAGTCGTATTCGAGAAAAAAAAATCTGTAATTTTTTAGATCAAGAATTTGAGCATACTGAAGAACTTTTTTTAGTAGGCGATATTTTTGATTTTTGGTTTGAATACAAAAAAACCATACCAAAAGGGTTTAATAGAATTCTTGGGAAAATAGCACATTGGACAGATTCAGGAAAAAAAGTACATTTATTTACAGGCAATCACGATATGTGGATATTTGATTTTTTCACAAAAGAATTGGGAGTAATAATCTACCGTCAACCCCAGATTTTTGAATGGAATGGCCTCAAAGTTCTTGTAGGACATGGCGATGGACTAGGGCCAGGAGATTATAAGTATAAATTTCTGAAAAATTTCTTTGATTCAAAAATTTGTCAATGGCTATTTGGGTGGATTCATCCCAATATAGGAATATCATTGGCACAGTTTATCTCACGAAGTAGCCGAATCAAAACAGCTCAAAATGAAGACACCTATTTTGGTGAATCAAAAGAGTGGTTAGAAGTATTTAGTAATGAGGAATTATCAAAATATCCATCAATAGATTATTTTATTTTTGGGCATAGACATTTGCCTATATATAAATTCTTAAGGAATAAGAAGTCCTTGTATATCAATCTAGGTGATTGGCTCAATTATTTTACATATGCTATATTGGAAAATAATAAAGTATCTTTGCTACAATATGAATCTTCTAAGAAAGATAACGATTTTAGTTATACTGATTTTATGTAATAAAGAATTAAATAGTCAAAGTAGTAGTTACAATGACTTTAAAATCTGTCCATTAGGGATAGAGTATAAATATGATAATCAAAAGATTATAAAGTCTGAAAATAATCAGCCTGATACGTTTTATACCGCTAAATTTGGTTCGCTAACTTTTTTGGATACTCGTTTCCCACTAAAAAAACTTGGTTATTTTAAAGAATCGAATAGCTTTTTAGTGTTGAATAATCGTTTTGGTATCATAACTTATACCCAGTTGGATAAAATTGGGCTATTTGAATCAATATTTGTAACCTACTCAAGTGATGGTCTGATATGGATATTTGATAGAGCTAGTAATAGACTATTGAAAATCAATGAAAATAATGATATAAAATTTCAAACAGAAAATCCCTTTTTCTATAATAACAAATCCTATTTTCCTTCACAATATTTTGATATGAAAACAAAGATGATAGCATTAGATACATCTTTTGGGCTTTTTGTTTTAGATTCATATGGTAATTTATTAGAAGCAATTCCTACTGCTTATATTCCCAAATTTTTTATAGTTCAATCCTTTGTGTTTATGATCAAAGAGAAAAAGATTGTTCTGTTTGATTATGAGAATAATAAATTTAAATATGTCAAAACTTCAACACCAGTAGATACCATAAAAAGTCTATTTTATAAGCAGGGTAGTTTTTATTACTTTGATGGTGTAGAAATTAAAAAATTTTTACTTGATTTTTAGATACTGTTATTTTATAAAAAAAGCCTCTCATATGAGAGGCTTTTTTTATACTTAAATTAAAATAGTTATCTTAGTTATTTACTAAAGTCATTTTTGGAGCAGCATTCAAAATGTCTTGTGAAGTTTCCGCTGCAAATTTTTGGAAATTTTTATTGAAAGCTGCTGCTAATTCCAACGCTTTCGCATCATAAGCTTCTTTATCTGCCCAAGCTTCTCTTGGATCTAGTATTTCAGAAGGAACGCCATGACATGTTTTCGGAATTTCTATACCAAAGATAGGGTGTTTGTAGAATGCTACTTGATTCAATCCACCATTCAACGCTTCTGTAATCATCGTACGAGTATATGGCAATTTCATTCTGCTTCCTACACCGTATACACCACCTGTCATACCTGTATTGATCATCCATACATTGGCGCCGCTATCTTTTAGTTTAGTTCCCAAAAGTTCGGCATATTTGCTTGGATGTAATGGCAAGAAAGGAGCCCCAAAACAAGCTGAAAAAGTCAGTTGTGGCTCTGTAACACCTGCTTCTGTTCCCGCTACTTTTGCAGTAAATCCACTCATAAAATAGTACATTGCTTGCTCCATAGATAATTTTGAGATTGGAGGCAATACACCATAAGCATCATACGCCAAGAAAAATACATTCTTTGGAATGCCACCTACTGAAGGTTCTACCGCATTAGAAATATAGTCAATAGGGTAGGAAACACGTGTGTTTTCAGTAATTTTTGCACTTGTGAAATCCACTTTGTTCGTCCCTGCTACAAAGGTAATGTTTTCTAGAATAGCGCCTGGTTTTATGGCTCTATAAATATCGGGTTCTTTTTCTTCAGTCAAATCAATACATTTGGCATAGCATCCTCCTTCAAAATTGAAAACGCCTGTATCGGTCCATCCATGCTCATCATCTCCAATCAAACCTCTATTAGGATCAGCAGATAAAGTCGTTTTTCCTGTGCCCGAAAGTCCAAAGAAAAGTGCAGTATCGCCATCTTTTCCTATGTTAGCTGAACAGTGCATAGGGAAGATTCTTTTATTTACGGGCAATTCAAAGTTCAATACCGTAAAAATTCCTTTTTTTATTTCTCCTGTATATCCTGTGCCTCCTATCAAAGCTATTTTTTTGGTGAAATTCAAAATAGCAAAGTTATGTTGACGAGTTCCATCTACCGTAGGATCTGCTTTGAATCCCGGCGCGCAAACTACATGCCAAGTAGGATTGAAATTTTGAGTTTCCGCGTCAGTAGGTTTTATAAACATGTTGTATGCAAATAAATTACTCCACGGCAATTCTGTAACCACACGAACATTTAATTTGTGTTCTTCTGCTGCACATGCAATACAATCACGACTATAAACTTCTTTCCCTTCCAAATAATTGATAACTTTGTCGTATAATTTATCAAATTTATCAGCATCAAAAGGAATATTAAAGTTGGCATTTGCCCAATCTACATGATTCTCAGTGATAGCGTCTTTTACAATAAATTTATCTTTTGGCGATCGACCTGTAAATTCACCAGTCATTACTACCAGCGCTCCCGTATCGTTTGTTGTTCCTTGATTTGTGTCCACTGTAATTTTTGACAACTCTTCAGCGCTTAAATTCCAATGTAATTTTGAGGGGTTATTTAGTCCTAAATAAGAAAGATTACTCATGATTTTTTTTGAAAATTAGTAAGCCCCAAAATTACAAATAATATTGAGAATGTGAGTTAAAAAATACATTTGCTTAAATATTTATCAAGTTTTAAGTTTAAGAATATTTTATAAAAATCAAATTGGTTTTTGATTAAGATCTTTTTTTATAAATCCAGATTTTCTATATTACAATAATTAAAAAAGATTTTCTTATTTTTACAAAAAAATCAAAAGTTGAGTTTTGCTTCCTATAAATCATTCATATCTTACCCATTTTAAAGAAAAACTATTTGATTTTAGTAGGCGAAATCGGTTACTTTTTTTCAAACCTTTGACGAAATATGTAAATGTCACCGATTTTATTCCAAAAGAACAAGATTTTACGTGGCAAGAATCCTCAAAAATTATACTAAAATCTGAATTTGACGATTTTCAATCATTACTTTTTACACAATGTTTTCAGTTAGTGCGCGAAGAACAAAAAATCCTTCAAGAATATGGGTATCATTCCTTGAAAATGGCTTTTGGTTTCATTTCGTTTGACACAAATTATAAAAAAGAAAGTCAAACTATTTTATCGCCTCTTTTTTTAGTGCCAATCTCTTTTTCATTGAATCAAAGCTCTAAAGAGATTGAATTTCAGTTTTCTAGCACTGCCTGGAATATAAATCCCATACTCCGTTTTTTTCTTAAAAATAAATTGAATTTACAAATACCTGAAACTATTTCGGTTGAAAATAAATCAAATGCTCAAATTTTCTGCGAAATTCAAAATTGGTTTGAAGGAGTTTTTCATATAAATGATTTTAACTTATTTATGACTTCGTATTTGGGTAATTTCAATTATAGAAATATTTGGATGGTAGAAGATTATCAAAAATTGATACACTTTAAAGAAAGTTTTTCTATTTTTAAAACAAAAAGTCCCTCCAATCCAATTTCTAACAAATTTGAAGCCACGGCGATTTTTCCTATTTTACCTTTTGATGCAAGTCAAACGGAGGCTCTTTTGCATATAAATTCGGGTAATTCACTAGTAATCAAAGGTCCTCCAGGAACAGGCAAGTCTCAAACTATTGTAAATATAATAGCTACAATGGTGGCTCAAGGCAAAAAAGTACTTTTTGTATCCGAGAAAAAACAAGCGGGGCAAGTAGTGTATAATCGTTTGAAATCTAATAAATTGAGCTCGCTTTGTTGGTTGATTCACGATGCCAAAGAAGACAAAAAAATGATACACGAAAGCCTAAAAAAAACGTATCAAAAAGCATTAGAACGCGATTCTTTTTTTGATTTAAAAGCACAAGCTAGGTTTGAAATTAGTAAGCATTTGGAAGCTGAAATTACAAAAAATAATCAGATTTTTGATGCGCACAAAGAGGACGTGGAACCGGATTTTCCTTTATTTAGTTTTTTGAAAAATATTGAATGCGCTAACGAATCCAATTCCCTTTCCTTAACGCCTTCTTTATTGGATTGGGGAAAATATAAGGAAATTTTTCATAAGCTAAATCACGCTGATATTGCATCGGATTTAATAAAAAAATGGATTTTTCTAGGAAATTTCAATTCACCTGATTTTCATAATTTTTCTAAGCAAAATATATTGAAAATAGACGGATTTATTCAAAAATCAAAAGGCTTGTCTTTTATAACAAATATTGGCGAATTTAGTACCTTTTTTATTGATTTTGAAATGCTTTTGCCTTATTATTTGCAAAATAAAATAGCACTATTTAATCCAGAAAATAAGAAGTATTCAACCATAAAAAAACAATTTTTACAAATTCAAAAATTACAGAAAAGTTATCTTTCAAAACAAAAATATACACAACATTGGATTCAAAAATGGTCAAAAAATGAGTGTCAAGACGCTATTTTAATGATAGAAAAATGGAAAGATAGTTTTTTGAAATCAATTCATCCTGCTTATAATCAAATTCTAAAGCGATTACAGAAATCGTATAGTTTTACAAAAAAAAATGAAATAGAGAATCCCATTTTGATTTTAAAAAATCTAGAAAAAGAATGGATAGCCAAGGAATTGTATGAAGAAAAATTATCTCGATTTGAACAAAAATACCCTTTTGGAAATTTTCATTTATTGATAGAAATTATTGATAAATTCAACGAAAAAGAGCAAAGTCTTGCATTAGATTTTTTGTTACATCAAAAATTAAAACAATCAGAAATCGATGAAATCTTAACATTGAAAAACGATTTTCAAGATTTACAAATTCTTTTAATCAATAGGTTTAAGAATTATGATGAGTTGTCGTTAAATGATTTGTCTGATTTTATAAGTCAATTGACTGAAAATGAAGCAAAATTGCGTGAATTGTATCCTATAATTTATGAATTATTGCAAGCGCCATATACTATTCAAAAATTATTGGATAAATGGCCTTTTGATATAATTGAAATGTCGTCTGCAATAGCTAACAATCATTTGGAGCGATTTATGGCCTATCATCTTGATTTGAAAAATTGGGATGGCGAAAAACAAACTAATTTAATCAAAAGACTTCAAGTTATTTATCAAGAATATTTATCGATCAATAATAGCTATATTGAAGAATTGCATTTAGATGAAATTCAAGAGCTTATTCGTCAAAAAGAGATTAAAATATTGCCTTCAGATACTGAAAAATGGAATGACCAACTAGAACTAAAAGAAGGGTGGGCGCTTTTAGAAAAAGAACTGAAGAAAAAGATTAGACAAAAACCTATTCGAGAGCTTTTGGAGTCAAGTGCAGGTCATATTATTCAGAAAATGAAGCCAATATGGTTAATGAATCCTAGTAGTGTTTCGGAATGTTTGCCTTTGGAACAAGCATATTTTGATGTCGTAATTTTTGATGAAGCGAGTCAAATAAAGCCTGAAGAAGCGATGCTGGCGTGCTATAGAGGTGCGCAAATATTGATTGTGGGCGATGAAATGCAAATGCCCCCAAGCCCTTATTTTCAGTCTCAGGTTGCCGATATATTGGATATGCCAAATAATTTATTGGAATGGGGACTTACGCAACTTCCTTTTCAGATGTTGCATTGGCATTATCGTAGTCACTATGAAGCTTTGATTCATTTTTCAAACGAACATTTTTATCAAAATAAACTCATCACCACGCCTGAAAATCAAATTTCTGATATACAACCTATTCAGCTACATTATTTGCCGAATGGCATTTATGAAAATAGACAAAATAAGATTGAGGCGCATTTTATAGCAGAATTGCTAGAAAAACATTTGATTTCTAATCCCAAAGAAACCCTTGCTTTTATTGCGCTCAGCCAAGAACAGCAGCAACTCATAGAAAAAACAATTGAAGAAAAAGCAAAAAAAGATATTCAATTTTCAATGCTTTACAATAAAGCGTTATCTTTAAAGGATGAACCTTTATTAATCAAAAATTTGGAAAATATACAAGGCGAAGAACGTGATTGTGTTATCATTAGCACTTGTTTTGGGCCTACACCACAAGGCAAAGTAAAGTTGCATTTGGGGCCAATCAATAGAAAAGGCGGCGAAAAACGACTAAATGTATTGTTTTCAAGAGCTCGAAAACGAATAGATATAGTAGCTTCGATTACCTCGGAGCATCTTTCTTTTTCTAGCAATAAGGGAATTCAATTATTGAGCCAGTTTTTGGATTTTGCTAAAAATAATGCACAAAATCGAAGTGCTTCTTTGCTTGAAAATCAAAATCCTATTACGAATGAAATTACTGAATTTTTGCGAGAAAATGGCTATGAAGTGATTGAAAATGTGGGTTTTTCGGAGTTTAAAATTCCTATTGCTATCAAAGATGCTCAACAGAAATTTAAAGCCTGTATTTGGTTAGATGATTTTGATAGTTATGAATCTTCCAATGCTTGGGATAGTTATTTTTTCAAGCCTCATTTGCTCCAATCTAAAGGCTGGCGCACTATTTTTGTATTTTCAAAAGACTGGAAAACAAATAGAGATTATTGCAAATCCTATATTTTGGAAGCAATAGTAGGAAAGAGGGCATTTGAATATACCGAAAGTTTACAAATGTATTTACAAAAATTAAGCAAAATTCCAACTACCATTCCAGATAATGATTTGCGCTATTTTTATATCTTTGAATCCCAATCAAAATTTCAAGAATTTACCATTGACGGATTACAATTGACCATAAAAAAAGGTGTAATAGACAAAAAAGCTAAAAAACAAATCTTAGAATTTGAAAGTGAACCCAAATTACAAAAATTTCTCCAGCGCAAAATTCAAGCACTGGAGAAATTAGGTTTTGAAAGAATTTTTATATAAAACTATATCTCTACTTAAATATTAAATATATAGGATAATTGCAATATATGAGATATATTGCGTAATATAGTATTTAAATGAAACTAAAATTATATTAATTCTATTGCTAAACATAGGAAATTATATATCACTTTTCCTCTAATACAAGCAAAATGTAAAATTCAAAAGAAATTGTCCATTTTTTTGTACCTTTGCGCTCCCAAATAAAAAATAAAATTATATTATGATTTCTGTTTCAAACTTAAATTTGCAATTTGATAAAAGAGTGCTTTTTGATGATGTAAATCTCACATTTTCAAAAGGTAATTGCTATGGTGTGATTGGCGCTAATGGTGCGGGTAAATCTACTTTTGTCAAAATCTTAAGTGGTGAAATTGATCCCACAAAAGGCAAAATTGAAATTACACCCGGCGAGCGTTTGTCTGTATTGAAGCAGAATCATGCGGCATTTGATAATTTTACGGTATTGAACACGGTAATGATGGGAAATCAAGTGCTATGGAAAATTATGCAAGACAAAGATGCCTTGTATGCAAAAGAAGATTTTTCCGATGAAGATGGCATCAAGGCTGCGGAATTGGAAGGCGAATTTGCGGAAATGGACGGCTGGATGGCGGAAAGCAATGCGGCTGAGCTTTTGAGCAATCTGGGTGTAAAAGAAGATTGGCATCATATTCAAATGAGCGAATTGGAAGCAAATCAAAAAGTGAGAGTACTCTTGGCGCAGGCTTTATTTGGAAATCCTGATATATTGATAATGGATGAGCCAACCAATGATTTGGATGTGAAAACGATTTCGTGGCTCGAAAACTTTTTGGCCGATTTTGAAAATACCGTAATTGTAGTATCTCACGACCGTCACTTCTTGGATATGGTTTGTACGCATGTATGCGATATCGATTTTAAGAAAATTTCTATTTTTACAGGAAACTATTCATTCTGGTATCAAGCCAGTCAATTAGCATCGAGACAACGTGCCGATAAAAACAAAAAAGCAGAGCAGAAAAAAGAAGAATTATTGGATTTTATCCGTCGATTCTCTGCCAATGCTTCTAAATCAAAACAAGCAACTTCTCGTAAGAAAGCTTTGGAAAAATTGAATATAGAAGAAATTCAGCCGAGTAGCAGACGTTATCCAGGTATCATATTCCAGCAAGAGCGTGAGGCGGGTAATCAAGTGATAGAAATGGTAAAATTACAGTCTTCTAGCGAAGAGAAATTATTGTTCTCCAATGTTGAATTTCAAGTAAATAAAGGCGATAAAATTGCATTGATTTCCGATGATAGCTTGGCGGTTAAACATTTGTACGAAATATTAGCAGGTGAAAGAACACCTGAAAAAGGCGAGTTCAAATGGGGACAAACCATCAAACAAGCTTATTTGCCTTCCAATAATGATAAATATTTTACCGATACATTGAATTTAGTAGATTGGTTGCGTCAATACAGCACCGATACTGATGAAAATTACATCAGAGGATTTCTTGGCAAAATGCTATTTAGTGGTGAAGATGTGTTCAAAAAATCTAGTGTACTCTCTGGGGGTGAAAAAGTGCGTTGTATGCTCAGTCGAATGATGATGGCGAGTGCCAATGTTTTATTGATGGAAGAACCTACAGGTCACTTAGATTTGGAGAGTATCACCGCACTCAACGAGAGCTTGATAGACTTCAAAGGAACGGTAATTTTCACCTCTCAGGATCACCAATTTACACAAACGATAGCCAATAGAATTGTAGAAATTACGCCTAAAGGTGTTATCGATAAAATGATGTCGTATGATGAATATTTGGAAGATGCCAATGTTCAAGAATTGCGTATGCAAATGTATAAATAACTTTTTTCTATAGATTTTTCTACCTTTTTTTCTTTTCTCTAAATCGCACTCGATTGAAATTTTCTGATATTATACTTTTTGAAGACAATCATTTATTGATTTTGAATAAACCTGCGGGCTTGCTAGTTCAAAAAGATAAAGAAGGCAATGAAGAAACCCTTGAAGATTTAGCAAAAAAGTATATCAAACTCAAAGAAAATAAGGAAGGAAATGTCTATTTGGGCATTCCACATCGCATTGACCGTCCTACGAGTGGCATCGTGATTTTTTGTAAATCCAGCAAAGCTTTGGTGCGTGTCAATCAAATGTTTCAAGATAAAAAAATTAAGAAAACCTACTGGGCGGTCATTCCTATAGGCAAATTAATCGAAAAAGGTCATTGGACGCATTATTTGAAGCGAAGTGAAAAACAAAATAAATCCTTTGTTTCCGAAAAACCCAATGAAGAATACAAAAAAGCTGAACTTCGATACAAAATTATTTCTAAAAGCGAGCGCTATCAAATGGTGGAAGTGGAACTATTGACAGGAAGGCATCATCAAATTAGAGCCCAATTCTCTCATATGGGATTTCCGCTCAAAGGCGATGTAAAATATGGCGCAAAGAGAAATAATGAAGACAATAGCATCGATTTGCATTCAAGATATGTAGTGTTTTCACATCCTGTAACCAAAGAAGATATTCGCTTGACCGCACCTATTCGTCAAGACAGTCTCTGGAAATTTTTTGAGAAGAATTTGAAGTAATTTTTTTGAAAAAATCAGTCTTTCATTATCTTTGCAAAAAAAAAGAAATGAATCAAATAATCAAAAATATTTTAGCCGTACTAGCGGGATTAGTCATTGGCGCTAGTGTCAATATAGGTATTTTAATGCTGTTTATGAAATTGATTCCACCACCTATGGGAGCAGATGTCACTACCGAAGCGGGTTTGAAAGCAGCAATGCCACTTTTTCAGCCTCAAAATTTCATAGGACCTTTTCTCGCCCACGCTTTGGGAACCTTTGTAGGTGCATTTATTGTAGCTGCAATTACCAAAAATTTAAGATTGAGTTTAATAATAGGATTTTCATTTTTGATAGGTGGCGCTATGGAAGTTGCCAGCCTTTCTGCTCCGATTTGGTTCAATGTTTTAGACCTTGTATTGGCTTATATTCCAATGGCTTTTCTTGGGTTTAAACTGGGTAGTTTTATACTGCGAAATAAAGAATAAAATAAGTCTAGCCTATTTCAATCCCGCTACCGCTTTTTCTATTCGGTCAAATGCCTCATTCAGCGCCTCTTCGCTAGCCGCAAAAGAGATTCTAAGGCAATTGCCATCGCCAAAACTATCGCCACCTACTGTAGCTACATGCGCTTTGTTTAGGATAAAAAGTGCAAAATCTTCCGAATTGTGGATGACAATTCCGTCATACGATTTCTCAAAATAACAACTGATATCGGGAAATACATAAAAAGCACCATCGGGACTTGGACATTTAACGCCTTCAAATTTCGACAATCGATTGATAACCAATGCTCTTCTTCGTTTGAACGCATCCACCATTTTTTCTACTTCCACTTGATTGCCGTCCAAGGCTTCTATCGCTGCCGTTTGATTAAAGCTACATGCGCCAGACGTTATTTGACCTTGAATTTTGTCGCAGGCACCTGCTATTTCTTTGCTAGCAGCCATATAGCCCAGTCGCCATCCTGTCATCGAATAGGCTTTTGAAAATCCATTAACGATAATTACGCGGTCTTTCACATCCTCAAACTGCGCTATCGTATAATGCTCGCCCAAATAATTGATATGTTCATATATTTCATCCGAAATCACGTGAATATTTGGATGTTTTAGCATCAAATCCGCTATGGCACGTAATTCTTGTTTGTTAAACACAGCTCCCGTAGGATTGCAAGGCGAACTGTACAAAATTACCTTTGTTTTAGCCGTAATATGTTGTTCCAATTTCTCCGAACTTACCTTAAACCCTTCATCTACGCCCACTTTTATCTCTACTACTTTGGCTCCAGCCAGCTCAGCTATCGCAGCATAGCTAATCCAAAAAGGCGAAGGCAAAATGATTTCATCTCCCGGATTCAGTAGCGCCATACACGCATTGGCAATAGACTGTTTTGCGCCATTGCTCACCACTATTTGTTCTGCGGTATAGTTTACCTTATTTTCTCGTTCCAATTTTCTACAAATAGCATCGCGAAGCGCTTTCGTGCCCGATACAGGCGTATATTTTGTGTCGCCATGCTCCAACGCATTTTCGGCCGCTCTTTTTATATTGTCAGGCGTATCAAAGTCGGGCTCACCTAGACTCAAACTAATGATATCCACACCCTGCTCCTTTAGCATACGAGACTGTCTCGCCATCGCCAGCGTAGCACTTTCTTTCATTTCCAATACTCTATTTGATAGTACGGCCATATCCTTCTATTTTGATTAATAGGCAAATGTAAGGGATTCTCCCCAAAAAAAATATAAAATTTTCAAACTAGAAATATAAAATTTTCGAAAATTAATTATGTATATATAATATACTACTATACATATATGACTAATATCTATAGTGTCAAACAAAAGCCCCAACAATAATTTGCTGGGGCTTTTGTGTTATGTATGAAAATCGTAGATTTTGAATCTCTAAAAGTCAAGGTTCTAATCCCTAACTCCTAATTTCTAATCCCATTTCTTATTTAATATTCATCATTTCGGTATCGAAAATCAACGTAGCTTTTTTAGGGATTACAGGCTCTCTGCCATCTACACCATACGCTAACCAATAAGGAATAATCAATTTGGCTTTTGCACCTTTGTTCAATAGTGCGATGCCTTCTTCCCATCCTGGAATAACCATTCCTTGTCCCAATGGAAACTCAATAGGTTGATTTCTTTCATACGAATTGTCGAATTTTTTGCCATCTTCCAATACACCATTGTAATGAACTGAAACGGTATTGCCTGCTTTCGCTTTATCGCCTGTTCCTTCTTTTTCCATTACATAAGCCAATCCTGAAGGTAAAATAGTAGCTTTAGGGAAGGTCTTCTTTACATATTCCAAGAATTTTGGCTTGTCTATTTGCATAGATTTTTCAGTTTCCATTTGTTTTTGGCGCATCATTTCTTCATATTTTCTTTTTTTCTCAGCCATTTTCTCATCTTGAATTTTCTTTTGCTCTGCTATCATCGCTTGAAATTTAGCATTATCAAATTTGAATGCTTTTGCTTCTGCACCTTCACGGATAATTTCTACTTTTTTGATACCATCATTAGTTTTGATAAGGTTACATATATCCATTCCCGAAACTACTTTTCCAAAAACAGAGTGCTTGTTGTCCAACCAAGGCGTAGCCGTAACGGTAATAAAAAATTGAGAACCATTGGTATTAGGGCCCGAGTTAGCCATAGACAATACACCCGGTACATCGTGTTTCAATGAAGGATCAAACTCATCAGGGAATTTATATCCAGGATCGCCTGTTCCATTTCCAAGTGGACATCCACCTTGAATCATAAAATCTTGTCCATCGCCATTTGCTACGGTAATTACTCTATGAAATTTTAAACCATCATAATAAGGCGTTCCAGCAGGTTTCTTATCATTCGTGATAGTTCCTTCCGCCAATCCAATAAAATTACCAACTGTCATAGGTACTTTTTTGTATTCCAATTTGATTAGAATATCACCTTTATCGGTGATAAATTTTGCGTAAATTCCTTCTTCCATTTTAGCTTTTTGTGTTTTTTTTGGTGCTGCTTTGGTGCCTTTTTGTGCAAAAATAGGCAAGCAAAATGCAGCTAGGGTTAATAATAAGGTTAATTTTTTCATTTAATTATAATTTTTAGGGGTTAAACTGATTTTAATGTACGGCTAATAATTCTACTTCAAAAATTAAGGTTTCATTAGGCAATATTGCTCCAGGAACGCCTTGCTCGCCATAGGCTAGGTATGCAGGTATGATCAAAACTGCCTTTTCTCCTTCATTTAAGAGAGCTATACCTTCGTCCCATCCTGGAATAACCATTCCTTGTCCCAGAACAAAATCAAGAGGTGCTTTGCCTATAGATTGGTCAAAAACTTTTCCATTGGTTAGCATTCCTTTATAATGAACTTTTACTTTGCTGTTAGCTGTAGCCCTTGCTCCTTCGGTTGTAGTCATTTTTATATAATACAGTCCTGTAACGGTTTTTGATGCATTAGGGTAGGCCTTTTTCACATATGATTCAAAGATTTTGTATAGATTTGAATTTTGATATTTTCCATATTTATTGGCTTCTTCCGCTTTTTGTTTTTCAGCTTGAATTGTTTTTTGTGTTTCAAAAACTGTAGGGGCATCAAAAGCCTTAGCTTCATTCGTATTACGAATAATTCGAATACTGTCTATACGATCTCCAGCAGTTATTTTATTAACCACATCCATCCCGCTAATGACTTTGCCAAACACACTATGAACACCATCCAACCATGGGGTAGAATTATGTGTTATAAAAAATTGGCTGCTATTGGAATTGGGACCCGAATTGGCCATAGAAAGAACCCCTGCATCATCATGTCTAAGTTCAGGATGAAATTCATCGCTAAATGTATAGCCTGCATTTCCTGTTCCTGTTCCATTTGGGCATCCACCTTGTATCATGAAATTGGGTACGACTCTATGAAAAATAAGCCCATCATAATAGGGCTTTTCAGAGGATTTTTCTATATTTTTCATAGTGCCTTCTGCTAGAGCTACAAAGTTCGCTACGGTCATGGGTGCTTTTACAAATTCAAGGCCTATTTCAATAATTCCTTTAGAAGTAAAAATCTTGGCTACCATGTCTTTAGATGCAGAAAATTTAGATGTGCTTGCAATAGTTTGTGTATCTGAATTTTCTGCGTTTTCATTTTTGCAAGATTGGATACTAAAAAATGAGTAAAGTGCCAAAAAAGTAATGAATATTTTCTTCATATGTTAAGAGTGTTTAGATTAATTTGCATTAAACTCTTTTTGAAATTGTTCAAAAGGTGTTGTTTTATATTTATCAAGAGAAAAATAATTTAGAATCATATACATTTCATTAGACTGAATGTAACCAGGAACAGATTGAATCATTCCCAAATCTTCATTCAAAAACGTAGTAGAAGGATATCCCATTCTTCCATTTAATAGATGAACGGCAAGTTCATGTGTCCCCCTATTGCCATTGAATTGCATTTTATATTCTTTGCCTTTAAAAAATATGGGTTCTTCACGTTCTGCATTGAATTTTACCGCATAGTAATTTTTATTAATATACTGTATAATCTTTGGGTCTTCATAAGTAGATGCATCCATTTTTTTGCACCATCCACACCAATCGGTATAGAAATCAATCAAGATTTTCTTTTTAGATTTGGCATTTGCATTAAGAGCTGCTTGCATACTTATCCAGTTAATACCTTTGTAGGCTACATCTTGAGTTTTTATAGCTTCTGATTTGTTCTTCTTTTCATTACTTTGAGCATATACTGATGAAAAGACTAATAAAAATAATATCAAAATCCATTTTTCTTTGTTCATAATAATTTAATTTTTGATATAAGAAGTCTAATTTATGTGGTTTGATTAAACAATAATATCTTTAGATGATAAATGTTTTTTATTGATTTGTTTTTGTTTTAATGCTTTAATATAAAACCATTGCAAAATAAAGAAAGTTCCTATCCATAATACAAAAAGATAGATATCGAAATATAAGATATCTGTATTATGAATGATTCTATATATTGCAATTGCAGAGAAAAATAAATTGACTACACCAAGAGTCAAAACTGCTTGCCATTCTTTCAGGCCAAGATAAACAAAGTGATGTGAAAGATGATCTCTACCTCCCACAAAAGGAGATTGGCCTCTTAGAATTCGATGAATAAAAACGGTAGAAGTATCAAAAATAGGAATTGTAAAAATCAAGAAAGGAATCAAAAATTGATTTATTTGAAAAAAACCACCATGCTCTGTTCTATAGTCCCAAATATATGTTATAGAAACATAGGCAAGAAAGATTCCTAAAAATTGTGAGCCACTATCGCCCATATATATTTTTGAGGGATTCCAATTATAGAATAAAAAACCCATTATAGAAGACGTTATTATCATTATAATAGCTATTTCGAAAGTATTGGAGGTATTGAAAAAAAGTGTAATGATGGCTGTAAAAATATAAAGGGAAATGAGAGATGTCAAGCCGTCCATATTGTCAAGCATATTGATAGAATTCATTAAAAATACTACCCAAAATATAGTAAATATCGCATTCCAAACGACGTTGGATGATAGGGGAATAATAATTTCAAAAAATACTAATATAATACCACAAATAATTTGTCCAATTAATTTCAATAATGGGTTTGTATTTCTTGCATCATCAATGAGACCAATGAAAAATCCTATAGATACTGATAAGAATAGACCTAATATAGATTTGATATTAATAATTTCAATTTTATTAAAAATCAAGTAAAATAAGATTCCTATAAAGAAAATTAAAAAGTTGATATAGAAAGAAATGCCGCCTAGCGATGGCTTTCGTTCTTGCCATCTTTTTCCATTTTCATTAATATTTCTGACTCCAAGGTTAAAAGAAAATTTAATTAATATCCAATTGATAAAAATGGAAGCTAATGCTGGAAATAAAATATAAAATCCTAAAAAAAACATACTATTTATAATTTCCAATCAAAAAACTTCTTAAACTTACTTTCGGGTCCTTTTTTTACTACTTTTTCAGTATAATATCCGTCATGCTTTTCTGTATATTCTTTTCCATAGCTACCATATCCATATCCGTAGCTATTGTTTAAATAATACGAAGCTCCTACACCAAATTGATTGACAACTAAGTATAATTTTTTATCATTAAATTGATGGTGAATCTCATTTAGATTTGCTAAGAAATCTAATTTTGAATAATTAGCTCTAACTACATAAATAGGAATATCTACTTTATTTATAATTTCTATCGACTCATTTACCAGCCCTACTGGAGGTGTATCTATAAAAACATAATCGTATTTTGTCTTTAAATACTCAAGAACTTCATTAAATCTAGTACTAAGAATTAATTCGGATGGGTTCGGAGGAATTGGCCCCGATGTAATTACATCAATGTTTTCAATTGTTGGCAAATGTTGTATGGCGCTATCAATATCTGAATTATTGCTAAGTATAGTACTCATTCCCAATGAATTATTCAATTTGAATGATTTTGCAATACGAGGTTTCCTCAAATCTAGATCAATGATAACTACTTTTTTATTTAATTGAGCATAAACTACAGCCAAATTGGATAGAATAAAGGTTTTTCCTTCTCCTGAAATCGTACTTGTAGCAGCTATTGTTTTGAAATCACTGCTATGAATATATTTCATGTTAGCTCTCATTTTTTTAAAAGCTTCTGAAATTTTTGATTTGGACCCTGAATTAACTACTATTTTGGTTAGTGGACTTGATTTAGATTTTTCAGATTGGTCTTGGGCATCTTCTACAAAAGGAATGACACCTAAAATAGGTACATTTGTATTCATTTGAATGTACTTCATGGATACAATTTTATCAAAAAGCAAATATCTAATTAAAGTTAAGATAATAGAAGCCAAAAAGAATAATAGAATACCACTAGTATATAGAATATTTTTTTTAGGAGATATGATTTCTTCCTTTACTTTTGGTGGTTGAAGGACTATGTAGTCAGAAACAATTGAGGATTTATTAACTAAAAATTGATTTTGTTTATCTAATAAATCAAATATGAATTTTTCTTTAATTTGACTTTCTTTTTCTAATTGAGAATACTGTGAATTTAAATTAGGAAAAGAATTTAAATTGCCTTTGATTTCGCTCAATTTCTGTCTAAGAGAAAAGATCTTATCTTCATTTACTTGTATTTTTTTTCCAATTTTGTTTTTAGAAAATTCAATTGCAAAATTCAATTTATTATCAATCAATTTAATTGTTGGATGAGTAGTCTTATAATCTAATAATAATGTATTTTTTTCATCTACCAATGCCTGAATTTCCGATATTTCTTCTGCCAAATCAGAAGATTCCATAATATTATTAGATAGCTTTGATTTGCTATTTCCCTTCAATCTATTAAGCTCTTTTATTTGATTATCCAAGTCTAATTTAGAATCATTCAACTTTTTAATATTTTCCAAATATTCCGTTAATTGGCTCGTAGGCTCATACATGAGATTGGACTGTTTGAAAGATGTAAACTCTCTTTCATTTTTCCAATATTCATCTTTGAAAATTTGTAATTGTTGATCTATATAAATCAAAGATTTTTCAATTTTTTCTTGATTTTCATTTTTATCATATTCAAGAAAATTTTGAATTAATGTATTTAATATGGATAAAGATTTAGGAGTATTGTGCGTTCTTGTATATAGTATAATGTTTTTATTAGGACCAAGTTCTACATTGATCAAATTTTGAATATAAGATTTAATAGCGTCATGATTATTAAACTTAAAAGTATATTTACCTCTAGTTTTTGAAGTTGTGGTAGATATATTGATCATGAGATCTTTGTTTGCAAATGTTTTTCCATATCCTAGATCTTCTTTTGAAACAATATTCCCATCAATATTATAATATATACTATACGAAGTATTGTTAAAATCGATGGTAATTTCTTTGCCGAATAAACCAGGGTTCTTAACCTCAGCATTTGAAATAATTAATTCTTTTGAAACAGGAAAAATTTCAAATCTATTGAAAGGAAGAAATCCGTTTTTATATAATTCATATTTTAAGTTGTAGCTTTCAATGGTTTTGTCAATCAAGATATCTGATTTAATTAACTGTATATCTCTATTGATTTTAGTTTCATCATCATTTTTAACGATAGTATTAACTTCTTTACTCAAAATATTGTTTTCTTCATTTCCTTTCTTTCTTATTAACGATGCATTTGTTTCAAAAATAGGATTAGAATATCTAATGTATAAAAAAGGGATAAGTATGCTTAAGAACCCTAAAATTATAATAAATGGAACAGATTTTCTTAATATAAAGAAAAATAATTTCAAGTTGAAATTATCTATAAACTCATTTACACTATCTTTATGTTGAATTGAGCTACTCAAAATTTTGACTATTTATTTATTGTTACGAATAATAGAATGGAAGAGGTGATAGAGCTAAGAATAGCTAAAGGCACAGTGATTACTGGAGCCATATCTACCATTGCGTAGTGCAAAGGCCTTCTTTGTTCTTGAACATAGATTATATCATTTGATTGAACTAATAATTCCGAATTTTGAATACCTTTTAGTGTGCTTAAATCTATTTTATATATATCTGGATTTTTTAAATTACCTCTAATTAGAACAATATCATATGATTTCATATATCTATCAATGCCCCCAGATCTAGCTAAAACCTCAAAAATATTAGTAGGCGTTTTGTTTAAAGGAACTATCATTCCTTGAGTGCCTTTAAAAACTATGGCTCGTCTATTTTCTATTCTTAAATAGATAAAAGGATTGTTGTATATTATATCAAACTCTTTTTTCAAAATTTGTCTTAATTCATCTTCGTTATATCCATCTACTTTCTTTTTACCTACAATTGGAAATTCAACAATACCTTCATTATTTACCACAAAAGTAGCTTGCATTATTTGTGAATTTGATTGAGTGGCTTCATTTCCTCCGATGGCACTAGATTTAATAGGGTCTATCAATGTCATCCCATCTCTAGTATATACTTTTAGAGATATTTCATCGCCTTTTTGAATTTTATATTCTTTAGTCAATGTATTAATTTTATCGGGCAACTTATTAGACTCAATTTCTTTAAAAATCAGATTTGGATATACCGTTTTACATGAATATTGTAAAACAGATATTAAAATTAAAAATGATATTAGTAGTCTCAAAAGCCTTATTTTTTATAGAATAATTGACAAAAATATAATTTTTTAATTAAATCAATGTATCTAATTATGTTAAAATTTTATAATGATTTTTTATTGTCTTTTTTAATATAGTTCGATTTACTTTATTTTCAGTACTTTTGCAAACTTTTTTAAAAATAATAAAAGAATAAATTTAGTGAAAAGAGAAGATATTAGAAACATTGCCATCATTGCACACGTCGATCATGGAAAAACGACTTTGGTGGACAAAATGTTGCATGCAGCAAAATTATTTAGAGATAACCAACAAGTTACCGAATTGTTCTTGGACAATAATGATCAAGAAAGAGAACGTGGAATTACCATTCTTGCAAAAAACGTTTCGGTAAATTGGAAAGGAACCAAAATTAATATTATAGACACACCAGGTCACGCGGATTTTGGAGGTGAAGTAGAGCGTGTTTTGAACATGGCTGATGGTGTTTTGGTATTAGTAGATGCATTTGACGGGCCTATGCCTCAGACTCGTTTTGTTACCGGTAAAGCTTTAGCATTAGGTAAAAAAGCTATTGTGGTCGTAAATAAAGTGGATAAACCAAATTGCGATCCAGAAAAAGCAAATGAAGACGTATTTGAATTATTTTTCAATCTTGAAGCTACTCAAGATCAATTGGACTTTAAAACCGTATATGGTTCTGCTAAAAATGGTTGGATGAGCGACGATTGGAACAAACCTACAGATAATGTAGATATTTTGTTTGATACTATAGTAAGCGAAGTTCCTTGTCCCGATGTAGAAACAGGTTCTTTACAATTGCAAATTACATCTCTTGATTTTTCAACCTATACAGGAAGAATAGCTGTGGGAAGAATTCAACGAGGAACTATTGAAGAAAACATGCCTGTATCTTTGATGAAAAGCGATGGAACGGTTAAGAAAATGAGAACCAAAGAATTATTTATTTTTGATGGTTTGGGCAGAGCTAAAATAGGTAAAGCTGAAGCTGGAGATATAGTTGCCGTTACTGGTATTGAAGATTTTGAGATTGGAGATACTATTGCAGATTTTGAAAATCCAGAGGCATTGCCAAGAATCAAAATTGACGAGCCTACAATGAGTATGTTGTTCACAATCAATAACTCTCCATTCTTTGGAAAAGAAGGTAAATTTGTAACTTCAAGACATATTAGAGATAGACTGCACAAGGAATTGGAGAAAAATCTAGCACTTAGAGTACATGATACGGCTTCTCCGGATCAATTTTTGGTGTTCGGTAGAGGAATTCTTCACTTATCCGTTCTTTTGGAGACTATGCGAAGAGAAGGGTATGAGTTGCAAGTAGGACAACCTCAAGTAATTATAAAAGAAATTGATGGTAAAAAATGTGAGCCTTTGGAAGAACTTTCAGTAGATGTACCCGATATTTCTGCTGGAAAAATTATCGAATTGGTAAGTCAGCGAAAAGGTGAAATGAAATCCATGAATCCAAAAGGTGATATGCAACGTTTGGTTTTTGAAATTCCTACAAGAGGATTGAATGGTTTTAGAAATGAAGCATTGACTTTGACCGCAGGTGAGGCTATTATCGCGCATCGATTCAAAGAATATGTGCCTATGAAAGGTGATATTCCTTCAAGAATCAATGGGGTAATGATTTCTAAGGAAACGGGTATGGCTACAGGATATTCAATGGATAAATTGGGCGATAGAGGTCGTTTCTTTGTAGAGCCTGGTGAAGAAGTATATGCTGGACAAGTAATTGGAGAGCAGATTAGACCCGGCGACTTGGTAGTAAATATTTGCACTGCTAAGCAATTGACGAACTTTCGTGCAGCTGGAAAAGATGATAACGTAGGATTGCCACCAAAAATCGATTTTTCATTGGAAGAAGCTATGGAATATATTGGTAAAGATGAATATGTGGAACTAACACCAAAATCACTTCGTATCCGAAAAATACTATTGGATGAAAATGATAGAAAAAAAGCTGCAAAGTAATTAATGTTTTGCTTAAATAAAAAAGGTCGCTTAATAAAGCGACCTTTTTTATTAATTATATTTTCTATCTAATAATTCCATAAATGTTTGATATATTTCCTCTTTATTATCAATCCCATACTTTGTTTGATAATTTTTCAAAATTTCGATGCATTCAATTTTTGAATTTTTACTATTCATTTTCATCAAACATTCAGACAAATCAATAGAGTTTCCTTTAAAGAATTTTTCTACCAATCCTATACGTGTATTCAAGTCCAAAAAATCATAAATTTCTTTTTTGGGTGCTTCATCCTTGTTCAAATAGTCCTGAATAGCACCTGAACTAATAATGCTATTTTTAGTATCACTAGTCTCATCTATATTTGAAATTACCTCTTCAATATTTTCATCTTTATTCTCCTTTCTGATTTCAAAAGTAGTATCTTCTTCTCCATTTGAGAAATCAAATGTTAAATCTAAGTTTTTAATTTCTGTTTTTAGATCGGAATTATTCACTTCCTGAACTATTATAGATTTTGTTACTTCATTTGTAGGCGCATCTTCAGAATTTATATCAATCCCAATGATTTCTATGTCATTTAGAATTTCCTTATGTTTTTCATTTATAATAGATTCATTTTGAGTTCCTAAAGATTTTATCATTACATATAGATTTTTAATATCATCCATCATAATGTCTTTTTTCAACTCATCAAACTCTTTGGTTTTGATATCTATGTAAAGTGAATAAATTCGCTTTATCGTTTCGTCTATATTTAACAAATTTCCGTTCATTATTTTTTTATTTATTTTAAAATTAAAAGATTTAATATTGCTTTTTTAAATTAAAAAGAATAATAACGTTGCAAAGAAACGAAATATTTTTTGGAAAAATAGAAGTAATTTGTGGTTCAATGTTTTCGGGCAAAACCGAAGAGCTCATTCGAAGGCTCAACCGTGCAATTATTGCAAAGAAAAATGTGGAAATTTTTAAGCCAATTATTGATGATCGATATAGTGAAAATGAAGTGGTATCTCACAATAAGACGAAAATTCCTTCGGTTTCGGTTTCAAATTCAGAAAGTATATACTTACTCGCACAAAATAAAGATGTAATTGGAATTGATGAAGCGCAATTTTTTGATAATGAGTTACCAAATGTATGCAAAAAATTGGCAGCAAATGGTGTGCGAGTAATAATTGCAGGATTGGATATGGATTATTTGGGTAATCCTTTTGGTATAATACCTCAGCTTATGGCTATAGCCGACGATGTTTTAAAAGTGCATGCGGTATGTATGCAATGTGGTGAGTCTGCAAATTTTAGCAAAAGATTAGTATCAAATAATGATAAAATATTAGTAGGAGAGAAAGATATGTACGAACCAAGATGTCGAAGATGTTACAATATAGAGAATTAGATAAAATAGTAGCAAAAAAGTAAAGATTTTGCAACAAATTTTCATAGAATTATTCTATGCAATAAAAAATATTATTATTACCTTTGCAATTAATATATAAACAATCAAAAATTAAATTAATTTATATGAAAAAAGGATTTTTACTTTTATTGTCTTTAATCTGCTTGAGTGTTTATGGTCAAAGTTTACTTGATTATAATACAAAAAGCTTATTTAAGTTGCCAACTGTTATGAAAATGCCAAAAAATTATACAAATCAAATTTCGGCAAGAGCAGCTACTTCAATTGATACTTTTGATATAAGTCATGCATTTTACACATTGAACTGGAATAAATCAAAAAGTCTCAATACCGGAGGAAATTTATATTCTTCTTTTGGTACTACTTCAGTTCAAATGTCATCTATTACAAATTACTTAAACCCTAAATCGGATGGTTCATTTAAAGAAGTATTTACATTGTATGATACAATGTACCGATCTGGAGTTACTTCAGCTAATGAATTTGTAAGAAGTGCCTATATTATTGATAGTAGTGTATCTGTGACTATTGATACAGTAATGGTAATATGCGGACTAGCTGCCATTGATTCAAATAATATTGCTGGAGATACCGTTTCATTTTCATTGTTTGATGTAGATAAAGCTACAAAAGCAAAAAAAGGCCTTATCAAAAAAGTTGAATATACTTCTACCGCTGATTTGAAGAAATTTCTAAATGGAGGATTTCTTTATTTTGCAAATGTACCATTTAAAACAAGATTAGCAGATTCTGTTAAAGCATTTGGAATCAATATTGAATATAAAACAGTACATAAAGATTCTAATTCTTTATTAGTTGCTTATAATTATTCTGATTCTTGTGTAAATGTCACTTTAAATGGTCAAAATTTTAGGTCACCAGCGATGAGACCACTTTTCACGAATTATACACAATGGATCTCTATTGATTCAGTATCTCCAACAAGTGTAAATACTGCTAATGAAAATAATGGGTTTAATTATAATATCACTACAATTCCACCAAATTGTAGATATGTATACACTCAAAACTACTACTTATTTCCTTCTGTTATTGTTGAAAGCAAGTTTTATGGTTCTTTAGCTACTAGCCCTATAAAAAATACGTTTTGTGCAAATGAAGCAATAACTATTTCGCCTGATGTTCAAGGTGGTAAAGCACCATTTACATACAAATGGACTGCAACTACGGGTACTATAGATAATGATACAGACCCTGCAATTATTTTGACATTGGGTACAGCTAATTCAAATGTAAAAGTTGTAGTAAAAGATGCCAATGGTGATAGTTTAACGTTGACTAGAACTATTACAGTTTCTAATCCAACAGTTTCAATCACAGCATCAAAAGCTACATTGACTACATGTAAAGATTCTTCAATACTTACTGCTACTCCTGCTTCAGGCTTATCTTTCTCTTGGTCAGGTGGTTCTAGCACTACAAATAAATTAACGGTAAAAAGTGCTGGTTCTTATACCGTAACAGCTACAAATAGCTCTGGATGTTCAGTAGTTAGTAATTCATTATCTATTGCTTCAACAGCACCTTCTATTACCCTTTCATATACGTATACTCCTACAACTAATGTATGTATCAATAAAGATGTATCTTTTACTAATACCTCACCAAACCCTACTGGATGGAATTTTTCTTGGAAAGATGGAACAACTGAAATTAGTACAGATCCTAGTTCATTTACGCACCAATTTACATCAGCGGGAACAAAAGCTGTATCTTTGAATGCTACTACTACAAGTGGATGTGTTGCTACTCCTATTTCAAAAAATATTGTAACTAAAACTTGCATAGGTATAGAAGAAAATCTATCTGAACAAATTAAAGTTTATCCAAATCCTTCAAAAGATGGTAGATTTACAATATCTTCTACTACTCCAAACCCAATAAATATAAATATTACAGATATATTGGGTAAAACAGTTTGTTCACAAAATTTAGGTACTTTTTCTAAGCAAGTAATAAATCTTAATAATGTACAAAATGGTGTTTACTTTATAGAAATTAATAACGGTTCATCTACTTCAATTCAGAAATTAATTATGGATAAATAATTAATTTTTGAAAATACATATAAAGCCCCAACAAAAGTTGGGGCTTTTTTTATGCCAGTTTATAAGAAGATCTAATATTTTTATGCTTTTCAATATCGTGATACAAACAAAAAAAGCCTTGCTATTATAGCAAGGCTTTTTTAACTTATTAAATTGAATGTTACATTATTTCAAAGCTTGCTCTATATCAGCTATCAAATCTGTAGGATTTTCTACACCAATAGAAAGACGAATTAGTTTTTCGGTTACATTGATTTTGGCTTTTACATCTTCGGCTACGCCTGCGTGGGTCATAGAATAAGGATGCTGAATCAAACTCTCTGTACTTCCAAGACTTACTGCTAATTTTATCAAATGTAATTTATCCAAAAAGTCAAAGCATTCTTTTTCGCCGCCTTTGAGGTCAAACGAAATCATAGCGCCAGGCTCTGAACATTGTGCTTTATAGATACGCTCTTGTTCTGCATTATCAAATTGATCAAAATAGTAAACTTTTTCAATTTTTGGATGCGAACGAAGGTATTTGGCTACTACTTTTGCGTTTTCACATTGTCTATCCATTCTCAATTTTAAAGTTTCTAAACTTCGGGTCATCAACCAAGCTGTATGAGGACCACTCATACCTCCAAGACTTGAACGCATTTTACGTACTCTAGAAACTTCTGTTTTTTTACCAATGCAAACACCAGCAACAATATCGCTATGTCCACCCAAATATTTTGTAGCACTATATACAACCATATCGCAGCCCATTTCCATTGGATGCTGCCAGATAGGTCCCATGTATGTATTATCTGCTATTACATATACTCTTTTTTCGGGAGTTGATAATTTTTTGGCAATATTTACACACATTTCAATATCTATCAATACATTGTTTGGATTGGCTGGTGATTCAACAAAAATTACAGATACTTTGTCTTTAACTCCTTTTTCTTCCAACATGGCTATAATATCAGCTTCTTTATCTCCTGCCATAAATCCTATAGCTCCAATATTAAATTTAGATAATATATTTTTGAAAAATCCGTCGGTACCGCCATACAAGGGGTTTGAATGTAAAATGAATTCACCTGGTTTTGTATATTCAAACATGGTCGTTGATATAGCAGCCATACCACTTTCAAATACGCAGGCATCATCAGCACCTTTTTCATAAATAGCCAATCTGTTTTCTAAAATTTCAAGATTTGGATTATTAAAACGGCTATAGATTAATCCATTGGTCTCACCAGCCTCTAATTGTCTTTTGCCTAATGCAATTTCAAAGAATCTCTTACCATCAGCAGCAGATTTAAAAGCAAATGTGCTCGTTTGGAAGATAGGTGGCTTCACACTGCCTTCACTCCATTCTGGATTATATCCAAAAGTCATCATTAAACTTTCGGGATTCATATTTTCTTTACTCATTTTTTTTAATTTGATTTGACGCATACAAAAGTAAGCTATTTTGACTTAATTTTTGGTTTATATTTATTGAAAGAGGGTATAATAATTTAAAACATGACTATGTTGATGATTTAATACTATATATTTAGATTATTTAATTTTGAACGAAATTATGTTTAAACTAAATTTTTTAATTAGATACTCTAAATTTAATACTTCTCATTTTTTTACAACTTTTTGAGTGTATTAAGTTATTTTTGTCCTTAAATACAAATTTCGCTATGCAACTTTTTATCAATAAACTAAAAAATGAACTGTATCCGTATCTTCAAACACTTGTAGAAGGTGATATAACTCATGTTGCATTGCATTTTGAACTTACCAGCCCCGAGCATCAAGGGAATCTGACGCTTTTGGTTTTTCCTTTAGCTAAAATGGCTAAGAAAAATCCTGAAGAAATGGCTCAATTGTTGGGAAAATGGATGGTAGAAAAGAATTTTGCAGCTTCGTATGTGGTGATAAAAGGGTTTTTGAATATCAATCTAAGTGCACAATCCTGGCAAGAGATTAATAGCAATTTATTACAAATTGAAAAAGTAGCTCACTCCGAAAATATCGTGCTTGAATATTGTGGCCCCAATACCAATAAACCATTGCATATAGGGCATTTGCGCAATTTGTTTTTAGGATTTTCAATGGGGCGAATTCTTCAAGAAGCTGGACATAGTGTTCATAAAGTTAATATTAATAATGACCGAGGTATAGCTATTTGCAAAAGTTTAATAGCCTATAAATTATACGGAAATGGCGCTAAACCTGAGATTGTGGGTAAAAAAGGCGATCATTTTGTTGGCGATTTTTATGTGAAATTTGCCGAAGTACTCAAAGCGCAGATAGAAGAAGGTATTGCAAAAGGATTGGATAAAAAAACTGCGGAAAAACAAGCGCCAATAACACAAGCCAATGAAGAATTGCTCAGAAAATGGGAAAATGGTGATGCCGAAACTATTGCGTTGTGGCAGAAAATGAACGGCTGGGTTTATGATGGCTTTAAAACTACTTTTGATGAATTGGAAATCGATTTTGAAAAAGAATATTACGAAAGCCAAGAGTATCTGAATGGAAAAGAAATCGTTCAGGCTGGATATGAAAAAGGTGTGTTCAAAAAAGATGAAACGGGTGCCTTTTTGATAGACTTGACTGCTGAGGGTTTGGATGAAAAAATAGTACAACGTGCCGATGGTACTTCTATATACATTACCCAAGATTTGGCATTGATCAAAAAACGATACGAAGATTTTAAAATGGATCGAATGATCTATGTAGTAGCTGATGAACAAAATTATCATTTCAAAGTGCTACAAGGAATTTGTAAAGCATTGGATATGGATTTTTCAAAATCAATTCATCATATGTCATATGGAATGGTTGTTAGCAAAGATGGTAGCAAATTCAAATCGCGTGAGGGAACCGCTGTAGATGCTGATGATATCATTGCAGCTACTATAGAAGAAGCCAAAAATCAAACCTTGGCAAGTGGTAAAGCAAATCATTTTTCCGAGGAATATCTACAAGAATTGTCAAAAACTATAGGACTAGGTGCGTTACGATTCGGTATGCTAAAAGTCAATTTGAAAAAATCAATTCCTTTTGATCCTGCGGAATCGGTAGATATGCAGGGCGATACAGGAACATTTGTGCAGTATAGTTTTGTTCGTACTCAGGCTATTTTGAATAAAGAAAATTATAGTTTTTCTGTTTCAGAAATTCCTCCTCAAATGGAAAAGGAAGAAAAAGATTTGCTGATACACATAGCTCAATTCAATAAAGTACTGCATTTAGCGGCATCGCAGTATGATCCTACGGAAATTGCACAATTTGTTCTCACATTATCCAAATTATTTAATCGTTTTTATACAAAACATCAAATATTGAATGTAGAGGATAAAGATATTAAGAATTTTAGATTGTATTTGACGTATGCTTCAAATTTCTTTATAAAAAAATCATTGCATTTGCTTGGAATTAAATCACCCGAAAAAATGTAAAAATTATTATTATTTATGATCTTTAAAAAACTTTTTTACTTTAGTTAAAGATAAATAAAGATGATATTTTTTCTAGAAATAATTATAATATATTCAAGTAATATTAGTTAATTAAAATTTATGAAAAGAATTGTATCTAAGTTGTTTATGGGAAAAAATGAATCGGGTAATTATAAGCAAAGACATTCTATACCATTTCAAATCAAGAATCTAAAATCTATTTGGAATAATGAAAGCTATGAAGATGCAGGAATAGAAAGATTAGTTAGACTATTACTTGCAATTGCACCTTTCATGTTTCCAGGTTTGTATATCAAGCATTTTTTTGAGAAATACGGTTATGGGGCAAAAGTAATTGCTATAGATTTTTTTGTAATTCTTAAAACAATTTTACCTTTTTTACTTCTTATTTCAAATCAACTATATAATCCTTATTGGCTTGGAATTTCAATATATCTTATGCTAGAAACTATTTTGTATATACCTATTCAAATTTTTGCATCGGATCATACAATCAGCCAAAGTGGATTCAAACGAACGAATATTTTGGTTTTTTTTAATTATCTTGAAGTAGTTTTTACCTTTGCTTATATCCATTATATAGGAAATTACTTCAATCAAGAACTAATCCATTTTATGGATGCGATATATATTAGTTTTGTATTTACTTCCACAATAGGCTTGGGCGATTTTTATCCTATTTCAATGCCTGGAAAAATAATAGTTTGTTTCCAATCTTTGTTTTATATTAGCTACATCGTGCTTTTTATTAATTTTGCTAATAAAAAGAAATGAGGGTTGGATTATCTAAAAAATTAGTATATTAATTTAGTTTGCTGTCTCAGCTACTGGAATTTCTCTAGGTACGGCGTAATTTGCCAATCCATAGTTTTGAGTTTGGCTCAATTGAGGATTTTTGACATGCCATTCAAATTCATCTCTAAAATGACGCAATGCAGCAGCTACTGGCCATGCAGCAGCCTCTCCTAATGGACAAATGGTATTTCCGTCAATAGATTTTTGGATACTCCATAATAAATCGATATCTTCCATGGTCCCATGACCAAATTCTAATTTGTGCAACACTTTTTCCAACCATCCTGTTCCTTCTCTACATGGGCTACATTGACCACAGCTTTCATGATGATAAAAACGGCTTAGCGTCCAAGTATTTCTTACAATACATTGGTCTTCGTCAAAAAGCATGAATCCACCAGATCCCATCATGGTTCCTGTTTCAAATCCGCCATCGTTTAAACTTTCATAACTCATAAGACGCGCTTCGCCTTTCGCTGTTTTACATACCAAATTTGCTGGTAAAATTGGCATAGAACTACCGCCTGGAATACAAGCTTTCATTTGTTTGCCACCTTTTACACCTCCAAGATATTCATCGGAATAGATAAATTCTTCCATCGGAAGCCCTAATTCTATTTCATAAATACCTGGATTATTGATATTTCCAGAGGCCGAAATCAATTTGGTTCCTGTACTTTTTCCAATACCAATTTTTGCATATTCATCGCCTGTCATTTCTAAAATAGGTACTACCGCTGCGATAGTTTCTACATTATTTACAACAGTTGGCGATTGATACAATCCTTTTACTGCTGGAAAGGTGGCTTCATACGTGGATTGCCTCGTTTTCCTTCCAAAGCTTCCAATAATGCCGTTTCTTCACCACAAATATAAGCACCTGCACCTGGCGTTACGTACAATTCTAAATCAAATCCACTTCCTTGAATATTTTTACCCAACCAACCATTTGCTTTAGCTTCCGCTATTGCTTTTTCTAGAATAAAAACGACCCACATATATTCGCCACGGATAAAAATATGTCCTGTATTGGCACCTAGCGCAAAACAAGAGCAAATCATTCCTTCAATCAACAAATGAGGAATTTTTTCCATGATATATCGGTCCTTGAATGTTCCCGGCTCGCTTTCATCGGCATTGCAAACAAGGTATCTAGGCACGCCTTCGGGTTTTGCTAGAAAGCTCCATTTCATACCTGTAGGAAATCCAGCACCTCCACGTCCTCTCAAGCCCGATTTTTGTACTTCGGCAACAATTTCGTCAGGAGTCATTTTAAAAGCTTTCTCTACCGATGCATATCCACCATTTTTGCGATATACTTCATACGAATTGATTCCTTCAATGTGTGCGTTTTTTAATAACAGTTTGCGAGACATATATAGATCTTAAATATTTTTATAATTTTCTTTTTGAACTTCTATTTAGCATTTTAAACTAAACCTAATTTAATGCTTATTAGGCTTGCAAATTTAGGATAAAAACATCAAATTCATCCAAAAAAAAAGTACATGCCTAAAATCATTGTTGTATTTTTGCTTATTCATTTATTCAAAGGCGAAAAATCGCTTTTTCGAATAGATTTAATGAACTAAAAAGTATATTGGATGTCTGAAATTATTCACAAACAAAAAATTAATTTTTTGATTGAGCGCATGGCCTATCAATTGGCTGAAGAGTATATTGCTCATCAATCTCTTGAAATTGTAGGTATGGAGAAAAGTGGTTATATTTTAGCGAGTGAAATTTTTAAGCATTTGCAACGCATAGCTCCGTCTATTCAAGTAACGCTTTCTGATATTAAAATTGACAAAAATAATCCAGAGTCTTCGCCTATTCAGATGACTCAAAACATAGAATATTATCAAAACAAAAATATTGTTTTGGTAGATCATGTTATCAATTCGGGGCGAACACTTTTTTATGCACTCAAGCCTTTTTTGCATTTGAAAATTAATCAATTACAAACGTTGGTGCTGATAGAGCGCAAATATAAGAAATATCCAATTTCAGCAGATTATGTAGGTGTTTCTTTGAACACTACATTCTTAGAGCATATAGAAGTTGTAGTAGAACAGGATGAAATTCAATCTGTTAGATTAAATTAATAATATTGACATATGGAATTATACGAAAAGATTCAAGAATGCGTAGCGTTTATTCGTTCAAAATATACAGAAACTATTGATTTTGCAGTCGTTTTAGGTTCAGGATTATCCAATTTTGAAAAAGAAATTGAAGTAATTCAAACATTTGAATATAAGGATTTACCACATTTCCCATTATCAACGGTGAAAGGGCATTCGGGTAAATTAATTATTGGCAAAATTAATGGAAAAACGATTATTTGTCAAAGCGGACGTTTTCATTATTATGAAGGATATTCTCCGCTACAAGTTACGTTTCCTATTCGTGTATTTAAGTTTTTGGGTATAGAAAAATTAATTGTAACCAATGCGGCAGGTGGGCTCAATCCCAATCAAGAAGTGGGCGATATTGTCATTATTCGCGACCATATCAATATGCAACCCGAACATCCTTTGCGTGGTCCAAATGACGAGCGTATAGGTCCTAGATTTCCCGATATGATGTATCCTTATCATATAGATTGGGTAGAAAAAGCCGTAACGTATGGAAAATCAAAACAATATAGAGTGGAAAGTGGGGTGTATGTAGGGGTACAAGGTCCTACATTTGAAACACCATCCGAATATCAATTTTATAATAGAATAGGAGGCGATGCGGTAGGCATGAGCACTGTACCCGAAGTAATTGTGGCCAATCACATGAAAATGAAGGTTTTTGGGGCATCCATTATTGCGGATTGTGGCTTCCCATTTGACAAAATGAAAGAAATCAGTCATGATGAAGTTTTGGAGAAATCTGCCGAAGCAGAGCCAAAAGTTACCGATATTGTTAAGTATATTATTTCAAATAATTAATGCTTTCAAAGTCTTTTTCATATTATTTAATTTTAGTTATTTTTACTACTTTTGGTAATGAAAATATCTATTCACAGCTAAAATTGAAAAAAGATAGCTCAAATCTTGTGCCATTTGAAAGTTCTAAATATTATAGCACGGCTATTGACAAGCATTTTTCAAATACACAATCCATTGAAAATAATCATTATATCAGCCCTTTTCAAGGCTCGCTCAACGAATCACTACTTTTGGGAACCGTAGGGAGTCAATTAATACCAATAGTGTATCGAAATGATTTTAGAAGAAGTGTTTTCTCTGGACTTTCTGCATTGGAAGACTATAAATATCAAGCATCGTCTATTCCTTATTTTATTGCTAATAAGCCGTTGAGCGAACTTGATTTTACATTTTTTGGATACGGAACAGAATGCTTCAAAGGTATGCTGAGTCAAAATTTAAGCAAAAGAACTACCATTGGAGTAGGGATAAAAAAGCAAAATAACAAAGGTTTTTATCAAAATAATCCAGTCGCTCAAAATAATGTATACTTTCATATCGTAAATCAATCCAAAAGACTTCGTACCAATCTTGAATTTTATTATAATGATGTTACGATAAAAGAAAATGGTGGCTATCAGCAAGATATTATCAATCTTTTCAGTCCATCCAATTGGTCTTTTCAAGAGATAAATCTTGGTAATGCTATCAATAAGCAAAAAGATTATAAAATAAGCCTTCGAAACCGATTGCTTATAGCCAATACGCCTGAAATTAAGGATTCTATAGCAAAGCTAAAAAGACTACTCAAGCCTATTTATTCAAGTTTTTATTTAGAAAATGATTTGAGTTTTTCAAAGGAAATTCTTTCTTATAGAGATGAAAAAGCCACCAAAGCATATTATGGGAACTATATGCCTATTGATTCGCTCTCCGTATTGGAAACGTATTATAGAAATAACAAAATTTCAAATCAATTTAGTTTGAATTACAATTTTTTTAAAGGTGAAAAAGAATATGTGCGCATCCAATCGTTTCTTCAAACCGAATGGAATAACATAAACCGTGGTGCAAATGAGTTGACCTCACAAAATGACAAATTCTTGACTACTGCGCTGGGTGGTTCTGCCGATTTTAATTTTCCGCTGGGGATTTCTCTGAATAATTCAATTTATAAACCCTTTACGGGATATACAAAAAATGATTTTTTTATAGAATCGGAATTGTCGAAAAATGTATTTGATGCTAGAATTTCATTTAAAGGAAGTTTTGCTTCACAAAGACCTGGATATTTTTACAATTATATGTATACCAATAATTTGGTGGTAAATTATGATTTTCAAAATCAAAAGACACTGAGTTTATCGGGAGCCATTTCAAGTGAAAAATGGAAAGGCAGGGTAGAGGTTCAGTATCTGAATATTTCCAATTTTTTATTTTATGATGAAAATGCGCTTCCTGTTCAAGAACAAAATTCAATTTTTCAGTTAAAAATGGAAAAAGAATTAAGCTACAAATCATTATATACCAATCATTTACTTATTTATCAAAATAGCTATTATCAAAAATTATGGTATAAAGCTACTTTTGCGCTCAAAAACAGTGCTTTTAAGAAAAATCTCAATTATTTTATTGGTACAAACATTACCCTAAATACTAATTACAACGTATTTGAATATAATCCGCTATTGATGCAATCGGTCAATCTTAAAAACCCTACAAAAAATGATTTTTTCCCTATTGTAGATTTGTTTGCTACGCTTAAAATATCCAATGCTTTATTGAGTTTTACCTATGAAAATCTTTTGACTTCTCTTACCAATAAAGGGTTTTATCACGCGACTTATTATCCTATATCGCCTTCTGCATTTTATTTACGGTTGAATTGGCGTTTTTTGGAGTAGAAAATTATTCAAAATTTGATAATATTTCTATAGCGCTCTCTGCTATAATACTTCCTGGCCCAAAAATATGTTTTACGCCTACATTATATAAATCTTTATAATCTTTTTGAGGGATTACACCACCTGCAATGATAATGATATCATCTTTTTCATATTTCTTCAATTCTTCGAAAAGCTTATCTATCAGAGATTTATGACCTCCAGCTAATGATGATATCCCTAAGAAATGAACATCATTCTCAATCGCTTGTTTTGCAACTTCTTCAGGAGTTTGAAACAATGGGCTAATATCCACATCAAAACCTAGGTCGGCAAAGGCTGTTGCTATAACTTTTGCGCCTCTATCGTGTCCGTCTTGTCCCATTTTTGCAACCATAATTCTTGGCCGTCTCCCGTGTTTTTCTGCAAATTCATTGCTCAAAGCAAGTGCTTTTTTGTATAAATCGTTATGTTGCATTTCTTGATTAAATACGCCTGTTACCAATCGATTGGTAGCTGTATATCTACCAAAAACGTCTTCCATAGCCATAGAAATTTCACCTAATGTAGCTCTGTTTCGGGCTGCTTCTACGGCATATTCCAATAAATTTTCATTGGTATTGCTAGCCGCAGATTTTATTTTGGCTAATGATTCTTTAACTTTCTCTTCATTTCGTGTAGATTTGATTTGATTTAAACGTGCTTTTTGAGCTTCTAATACTTCAAAATTATTTATAGAAAGTACTTCTATATCAGAAATTTCATCGGTCAAATATTTATTTACGCCTACTATAGTATCAATACCACTATCTATTTTCGCTTGTTTTTTTGCTGCACTTTCCTCAATTCTCATTTTAGGAATTCCATTTTCAATAGCAGCGGTCATCCCTCCATAGGTTTCAATTTCTGCTATTAAATTTCTTGCTTTTTCAATCAATTTTTCCGTAAGAGTTTCTATATAATAGCTTCCAGCCCAAGGGTCTATGGCATTGGTTATATTTATATTTTTTTGTAGGTGAATTTGAGTTTCACGCGCTATGGCTGCTGAAAAATCGGTAGGTAATGCTATGGCTTCATCCAAGGCATTGGTATGCAAACTTTGAGTGCCTCCAAAAGCAGCGGAAAGTCCTTCAATGCATGTTCGCGCTATATTATTGTATGGATCCTGTTCGGTAAGGCTCCATCCACTGGTTTGACAATGGGCTCTTAGCGCTAATGATTTTGGATTTTTTGGATTGAATTTGTTTACAATCTCTGCCCAAAGTACTCTTCCCGCTCTCATTTTTGCTATTTCCATAAAATGATTCATCCCAATACCCCAGAAAAAAGAAAGTCTAGGTGCAAAATTATCTATGTCCAATCCTGCTTCAATACCCGTTTTTAAGTATTCAAGACCATCGGCAAGAGTATATGCGAGTTCAATTTCAGCGCTTCCTCCCGCTTCTTGAATATGATATCCCGAAATGCTAATAGAGTTAAATTTTGGCATTTTTTTAGAAGTATATTGAAATATATCTCCAATAATACGCATAGATGGTGTTGGGGGATAGATATAAGTGTTGCGTACCATAAATTCTTTCAAAATATCATTTTGAATGGTACCAGTTAATTTTTCGGGTAATACACCTTGTTCTTCCGCAGCTACTATATAAAAAGCCATAATGGGAATTACAGCTCCATTCATAGTCATAGAAACAGACATTTGATCCAATGGAATTTGGTCAAATAATATTTTCATATCTTCAACCGAATCAATAGCCACTCCAGCCATACCTACATCGCCCAAAACTCTTGGATGATCGCTGTCATATCCTCTATGGGTGGCCAAATCAAATGCAACTGAAAGTCCTTTTTGCCCTGCAGCAAGATTTTTTCTATAGAATGCATTAGATTTTTCGGCAGTAGAAAAACCCGCATACTGACGGATTGTCCATGGTTGCTGAATGTACATACTAGAATAAGGTCCTCGTAAAAAAGGAGGAAATCCCGCGCCATAGCCTATATGAGATATTTTTTCAATATCTGTAGCATTATAAATATTTTTACAATCAATGCCCTCCACAAATTTAGCTTTAACTACACAATCTTGATTAGAATTCGACTGATATAATGCATCAAAGGCAAAATCCTTTATCTTCATTTTTTAATTTTTAATGAGGCAAATGTATGAAAAAATGCTGAGATATAGATATAAAAAAAGCGATATCATAATGATACCGCTTAGTATTTCGAAGATAAGTTTAAAAAAATATTATTCTACAACATTACCTTTTACTACGATTACTTTTGATGCATTTACAGGATCATTGCTCAATACTGTAACTTGCTTATTAATAGGTCCTGGTCTATTAGTATCGTATTTAATTGAAATTTTTGCAGATTTTCCAGGCATAATTGGTTCACGAGGACATGTAGGAACTGTACATCCGCATGATCCATTACAGCTAGTCAATAATAATGGCTGAGAACCTTTATTTGTAACTTCCAATTCTCTAGTGCCTTCGGCACCTTTTTTTACTTCTCCATAATCTACTACATCTGTAGATAAAAATATAGAAGGATCTTTTGAAATAGGTGCAACAGTTGTTGCTTGTTTGACAGCTGCTTTATTAGCTTTTTTCTGAGCTTGTGCGTTGATTGCAAATAATGCAATAAATACAAATAATGCTATTTTTTTCATGATATTTTGATTTTAAAAATTTGTTTTTTGACTTACTGAGTGCAAAAATAGTTTAATTTTTTGATAACGTACATCATATTTTCATTAAAAAAATTAATATTTTGTAATTAATTAATAATAGGATGTTGATAATCAAAGATATATGATTTTTATTAATAAGATAAATTAACATTTTTTCCTTTTGTTGTTTTAATTTTTAAATTTTAACTCAAAGTTAAATCCTATTTGATTAATTTTGCTCGTATTTTTTAAATAACCCAAAAAAATAAATGGTATGAATTTTGAATTGAGCGAGGAGCATCTAATGATACAAAATATGGCAAAAGATTTTGCCGAAAAAGAACTTTTGCCAGGTGTAATAGAGCGTGATGAACATCAAATCATGGCATCTGAATATTTGAAAAAAATGGGCGAGCTAGGTTTAATGGGTATGA
>JBEIDU010000003.1:0-75697 GCA_040383345.1 Chitinophagales bacterium
ATAATGGCGTAACGGGAAAAGATATCACCAACGGCAATGGGATTATAATAACAGGCGGTACAGGTGCTACTTTGCAAACTACTAGCTTGAGAATAGATAGTAGTGCTATAGCAAGGATGGTTAATCAATCTCCTGTAAAGGATTCTATTACTTCAATTATTAAAACATATAAGAAAGAAAAAGTGGTAGTATTTTCATCCGATTATACGGTTTTAGCAGATGATGAAATTCTAATTTATAGAGGAACGGGACCATCAGGAACTCATACTTTGACATTGCCTTCGGTAGCTGATAATAAAGACAGAGTATTGCAAATTGTAAATATGGGTAAAGGGGACAATATCGATTTAAATTTATCTACGAGTGTATTGACAATAGGAGCAGGAACGGACATTACAGAGACTTCCATAAGAAACACAGTAGCAGGCACAGGATATGGATCAGGCGCTAGTTATGGTAATACTATGAAAATAGTTTCAGACGGAACACAATGGATTAAAATAGGGTTATAAAATTCATAATTTTAAATATTTGTTTAAAATAAGCGAGGTGATTTTCATCTCGCTTATTTTTTTGCATAGCCTTCGATCTTTTTTTATATTTTTGCAAAAATCATATAAGCATATATTTGGAAAAGCCTAAACACATCTTTGTAATTGTTGCAGACAGTCTCAGAAAAGATGCTGTATATAATAATGGAATAGATATGCCTTATATTGAACAAAATAGTATTCAATTTACACAAGCTCGATCAAGTGCTTGTTGGACATTGCCAGCAACATCATGTTTATTTACAGGTCTTAATGTGCATGAACATGGAACGGATACACATACACGACGATTAAGTAATGATATCCCTACACTTTCCGAACACATGAAGTCAAAGGGGTATAAAACTATTCAGGTTACAGCAAATCCTGTTACTACTGAGATTTTCGGATTAGATAGAGGATTTGACGAAGTATATAAAACATGGAAACTAGTTACCCCTAAATTGAAGAAAACCATGTATTTTCTACTTTCTATGAGTAAACATAGAGTACGAAATATGATTTTTTCAAAGGATGTTATTTCACAAAAATTATTAGAAGATATAGAAGTAGCGAATTGTTGGGGACAAAATACGCATTTGGATGCTTTTGCACATGTAGAAAAGTTAATAGAAGAACATGATGAAAAAGGGCAGCCTTGTTTCTTTTTTATCAATTTGATGGAAACACATTTTCCATATCATATTGCCGATACATTTAAATTATCAGGAGAAAGCTTGTGGGAAAAAATAAATGAAGTAACCACTTTGTTTAAAATAGCTAATCAGAATTTTTTATTACATGACGAACCTGTCATTGACCCCAGATATGCGGAGCTTATATATCAGCGCCAACAAACAAGTTATCAGATAATCAAAGATGATTTGAATCATTTTGTAGAAAGAATACACAAAGGTAAAAATAATTTAATTGTATTCTGCTCTGATCATGGAGATAATTTTGGTGAAATGAATTGGTATTATCATTTTTCTAATGTAAATGATGGTGGAAATAGAGTACCTCTTTTTTGGATTAATCCCAATGGAGATGGGGCTCAGAAAATTGACACTCCAGTAAGCTCACGATTTATTTTTCATAGTTTGATGGAAGCAATAGGAGTAGAACAAAAAACAACCTTGCTTAAAAATGAAGCATTAAATTTCCCTACTATTCAAAGTTTTTGGTACAAACATCAGCGAGGCACAAGAGAAAAATACAAATACAATCAATTTCTATTTGTAGAAGAAAAAAAACGTTTTGTAAAACGAAATGCTTCATGGATGTATGCTCCTCTTACAGAGGATAACTATCATCAAGAGCCCGTTTTTGAACTATTGAATAATACCAATCCTATTATTGAATTTGTTGAAGATAAGGAGAAAAAAGAGCATCTTTTGAATAAAGAAAAAGAATTTGATGCATTTTCATCAGCCATGAAAATGACTTAAAAATTTGCTAAAATGCAAGACGCTATCGAAGTTTTTGAACAAAAATTTAAAGCTAGAAATCTAGTAGCGCTCAGCAAGGCATTTACCCTCAATGAAAGTACTTTAGATGCAGATAATTCCCTTGTAGATGACTTGATAGCAAGAAATAAAACGATGCTTTCAAATGGCATGGTAATAAGTATTAGTGGTATTCCGGGTGTAGGTAAAAGTACCTTTATAGAATGTTTGGGAACATATTTGCATAGTTTAGGACATAAGATTGCTATTTTTTCGATAGATCCAAGTAGTGAACATTCAAAAGGTAGTATTCTAGGTGATAAAACCCGTATGGAAAATTTATCACGATTAGAAAATGTATTTATTCGTCCAAGCCCTAGCAGTAATCAGCTGGGTGGAGTAGGTCTCAATACCCATAGAAATGTGGCTTTGGCAAAAATAGCAGGATTTGATATCATTATTATTGAGACCGTAGGTGTAGGGCAGTCTGAAACTATGGTTCGTCATCTCAGCGATTTATTTATCTTGCTCATGATGCCTGCATCAGGCGATGAATTACAAGGCGTAAAGAAAGGTATCATGGAAGTTGCCGATTTTTTTATAATTCATAAGGCAGATGGCGTTCTAAAAGATAAGGCACTTTTTGCACAAAAAGAGATAGAAGCAGCACTTCATTATTCTCGGAGTGAAATGAATGATATAGTTTCTGTTTTTTCTTCTTATGATAAAAAGGGTATTGATAAAATATGGGATAAAATCAAAAGTTTGTTCGATGCAAAAGGGGAAAAAGGTTTATTGGAAAATAAAAGAAAAGAGCAATACCTTTTTTGGTTTGATTATGAATTAAAACAACGTCTTTATAGCCAATTTTTGAAAAAAGAAAAGGATTCAATAAAAATGTTGGAAAAAACAGTAAAAGAAGTTTTTTTTCTAAAAAGAACGGATATAGATAAGATTATTAATAAAAAATAAAAATATGAATCCATTTGATTTAACAGGAAAAGTTGCTATAGTTACAGGTGCTTCGGGTTTGATTGGACAAAATCATTGTATGGCATTGGCAGAAGCAGGAGCGAATGTAGTAATCTGTGATATGAATGAATCTAAATGCAATGAATTGAAAGCAAAATTGCCCAATCCAGAACAACATTTGGTACAAGTATTTGACGTAACAAAAAAAGCAGAGATAGAAAAAACAAAAGTTGAAATTTTATTGAAATATGACAAAATTGATATTTTGATTAATAATGCGGCTATGAATGATATGTTTGAAAATCCTATGTTGGCAGGTCAGCAAAGTATGTTCGAACATTATCCTTTGGAAATGCTTCAAAAATCGATGGATGTGAATATTACAGGTGTTTTCTTGTGTAGTCAAGTATTTGGTCAAGCTATGAAAGCTCAAAAAAGCGGTAGTATTGTAAATGTAGCCTCTACTTATGGAATGGTAGGTCCAGACCAAAGCATTTATAAAGATCGAAATGGAAATCAAACTTTTTTTAAATCAGCGGCATATCCTATTACCAAAGGTGCTGTCATCAATTTTACACGCTTTTTGGCAGCTTATTGGGGTAAGGACGGTGTTCGTGTCAATACATTGTCTCCAGGTGGAGTAGAAAATAGTCAAGATGATTATTTTGTAATGAATTATAGTGCCAAAACCCCTTTGAATCGTATGGCAAAACCTACGGATTATAAAGGAGCCATTGTATTTCTTGCTAGCGACGCTAGCGCATATATGACAGGTGCAAATTTAGTAGTAGACGGAGGCTGGACAGCTATTTAAAATATTAGATATGAAAGAAAAAATAAAAAAAATTAAATGGCTATTCACCGATGTAGATGGTGTGCTTACAGATTGTGGCGTCTATTATTCTGAAAAAGGGGAGGAGCTAAAACGTTTTTCGCTAAGAGATGGTATGGGCGCTGAACGTTTGCGAAAATTTACGAATATTCAAATAGCCATAATGACGGGAGAAAATTCGGGTCCAGTATTGCGTAGAGCCGAAAAATTGAGAATAGAAAAAGTTTTTTTGGGCGTGAAAGATAAGCTTTCGGTAATGAAGCAATTTCTTCAAGAAAATAATCTTAGCTTTGATGAAATAGCTTATATCGGCGATGATATGAATGATTTGGAAGTGATTCAGCATGCAGGCGTTACTGCTTGCCCAGCCGATGCGGTAAATGAAATTAAGGGAAATGTAGATTATATTGCGGATAATCAAGGTGGTTTTGGAGCATTTAGAGATTTTTGCGAATACATTATTTTACAGTTAAATAAAGATTAAAAAAATCTTTTTTTCTTTCAATTTCTTCATCTAACTTTTATCTAGCCTTAAAGTAAGAATTTAAAAATCAAACTAATTTTGCAGCATATTTTATATGAATATGCGAAATCTTTTATTAGTAATAGTATTGTTATTTTCATTTCAAGGATTTACCCAAGATAAGATAAAAATTTCGACTTGGAATGTGAAAATGCTACCCAAAGTTTGTAATTCTATTTCAAAAAAAAATAAGCTGTGGCAAGAAATAAGATTAAATCAGATTATCGATTTTCTTAAAAATTCGTCATCTGACATAATTCAGCTTCAAGAGGTTTTTGATAAAGCAGCTGTCGTTAAAATTGAACAACAATTAAACTATAAATACCCTTATATCATTATACCTCAAAATCAGTTTTTGAAGTTTTCTAATGGGCTAATGATACTTTCAAAAATTTCTATAAAAAAAGAAAAAACTATTTTTTTTAGAAATCACAAACTTCACGATGCGTTGGTTTCAAAAGGTGCAACACTCTATTCTTTTGAACATAATTTTCAAAAAATGTATGTTGTAAATACACATTTACAATCAGATTATAAATTAGCTAGGTCCGAAATTCTAAGAGGACAGCAATTAAATCAAATTATAGAGGAAATTATAGAGCCAATATCTAATCAGTATACTCCTATTTTGCTTGCAGGAGATTACAATTTTGATATTCACTCCAATGAATACAATAGATTTGTTTCAATTACGGGTGTAAAAGAGACTTGTTTTAATGATAAAAACAGAAATTATACGTTTGACAACAAGAATTATTGGAATAAGGATACCAAATCAGAACAATTAGATCATATTTTTGTATTAGATAGGAATAATGTGTTGGATTGTTCAAAATTGTCTTTAATTGCACCTAAAATGAATGATTTGGTGGATTATTCAGACCACTATGGATTGGAGATCAGCCTTTCTTTTTCAAAAAAAATCTATGTTTTGGAGAAATAAGAACTAAAAATGTTATTTATTTGTTTAACTTTGTATTAAAATTATTAAGAATGCAGGAAATTGTACTGTCAAACGGCAAAAAAATTGGGGGGAATAATCCTTGTTTTATTATAGCAGAAATAGGGTTGAATCATAATGGAGATATAAATATAGCCAAAGAACTCATTATTAAAGCTAAAGAAGCAGGATGTGATGCCGTTAAATTTCAAAAACGTACGCCTGAGGTTTGTACGCCAAGAGACCAATGGGATATAGAACGTGATACGCCATGGGGAAGAATGAAATATATCGATTATAGATATAAAGTAGAATTTGGCGATGCAGAATATAAAGCAATCGATGATTTATGTAGAGAAATAGGCATGGTATGGTTTGCTAGTTGCTGGGACGAGGAATCAGTAGATTTTCTTGAAAAATTCCAGCCTATGATGTATAAGGCAGCTTCAGCTTCTTTGACAGATATTGGACTTTTGAAAAAGAAAAAAGATACAGGTAAGCCTTTGATTATTTCTACGGGAATGAGTACTATGGACGAAATTCATGCTGCTGTTAATGCAATTGGATTGAAAAATTTATTAGTTGCACATGCTACTTCTACATATCCATGTAAGCCCGAAGAATTGAACCTAAATATGATTTATACATTAGAAAATTTATTCCCTGGGAACATTATAGGGTATTCTGGACATGAGACAGGATTGAGTACCACATTGGCTACAATTCCTATGGGAGCTAAATTTATTGAAAGACATTTTACACTAGACAGGTCTATGTGGGGAAGCGACCAAGCCGCATCGGTTGAGCCAGGAGGAATGGCTAAATTGGTGAGAGATGTAAGAGATATTGAGGCTGCTCTAGGAGATGGTATCAAAAAAGTATATGAAAGTGAAATGGGACCTAGAGCAAAATTACGAAGAGTGAAATAGTTAATATTTGATAAAAATAAAAAAAGACTTTTGGAAATACCAAAAGTCTTTTTTTATGCGTTAAAAATTTATTTTTTTAGATAGGATTATAATCCGAACCTTCAATTTTAATTACTTTTAATCGAACAAAATCTTTTGTAGTTAGGATTCCTAAAATCTTCCCATCTAATACAACAGGCAAGGCTTGGAAATTGCTTTTCGCCAATATTTTTTTTGCTTCTTCTAATGTAGCTTCTGGAGAAATAGTTACGGGATTAGGAGTCATAACGGATTTTAAAGAAATTTCAGCATCTAGCTTTCTAAAATCAGTATTCATATTGTTGGCAACTGTCCACTGAATAATTTTTTTCAGGACATCTTTTACGCTGATGATGCCTACCAAAATTCCATTTTCTAATACTGGGATGTGATGAAAATTTTTCTCTGCAAAAACTGAAGCCACTTGTGAAATTTTATTGCTAGTATCTGCCGCAATAATATCTTTTGTCATGGCTTGATGTACCTTTAGGTCATAAAATTCGTTTAACATATAGTTATAATTTATTGGTGAATATTACTTTTTGAAACAAATTAGCAAAAAAAATTGTATTCAAAAACACGTACAAAATTAATTAAAAATTTTTACAATTGCAACTATAAATGGCATCACAAATAAAAATGCATCAAAACGATCCAAAAAGCCTCCATGACCAGGCAAAATACTGCCGCTATCTTTGATATTTAAACTTCTTTTAAGGAGACTTTCTACCAAATCCCCCATAGTAGCAAAAAGAAAAATTACTAGAGCTATTAAATACCATGTTAAGGGTTTTATTAGAGTTAGGCTTTCAAACCAAGTCAATTTGTGTAAAAAATTAATATTGAGATAAGCTAATAAAAAACAGAATAAGCCACCTCCTATAAATCCTTCAATAGATTTATTGGGTGATACGTGTGGTAGTAATTTTTTACGGCCAATTAAACTTCCAATGATATATGCACCACTATCATTTGCCCATATAATAAACATGATGGCTAATACAATAGCTCCTGTAAATTGTCCATTTGTAAATCCTACAAAATGAATAAGACACATTGGTAATGCCACGTAGTATAATGCCATAATATTCAATCCAATATTTCTAAATGGACGAGCCGATTTTAGAAAAAGCTCGATATTAAAAAATATCGCAATAAAAATAGGCGCTATAAATAAATACTTGCTTTCAAGTTTATTTTGCGCTACAAAAAAACTCATAACAAAAAATAAGATAGCCATGGGAATCATTATGTTTCTATATAGGTCCGAATGGTTCTTATCTTTTCGATACATTGGGCTAGAAATTTTAAAAAATTCCAATAAACTTCCTAGAAGCACAATCCCTGTTATGGCTAGATAACTCCATGAATTGAAAATAAGTCCAACAATGATTACAGCTCCAAATATTATAGCTGTAAGGCTTCGAGTTATAAAATTATTCATTGATTGCTTTTATTTTAATGGAATATAATTTATAAAATGTAAATGAACTACCTATCAAAGAGATTAGAATCAGCCAAAAAGGAAATGATTCGGAATGTTCTATATTAAATGAGATCATATTGATTTTATGTAAATAATATAAAATTACTTGGCTACTATTGTAGAAAATATGAATAAATATAGTAATCCAAAGATTTTGTGTACGAAAAAATATAACTCCCAATAAAATGCCAATAAATGCAATAGGTATAAATTGATAAAAATTTTGATGAAAGATACTAAATGTAATACCTGATATTAGAATAGCAATGCGATGATTTTTTAATTTGTCAAATAGGATGGTTTGTAAAGCGCCTCTAAAGAAAAGTTCTTCAAAAAATCCAGCAAAAACGCCCATTGTAATGATGGCTAAAATAAAATCAGACGTACTATTTATATTTAAAAATTGATTGATAATGTTTTCATTAGCTAGTTTTTGTGCTTCGGCCATATTTCTAATTTGAACTGGCCAAGGCAATGTAATGATTAATTGTTCGAGAAAAGATATAAAAGGGAAAATAGAAATAGCAAATCCCATTCCCCATAAAAACTGAGTTGATCCAGGAAACGAATCAATTCTATATGTTTTATAGAAATTAAATTTTTTGTAGATGACATAGAATAGTGGCGGTAAGCCAAAAAGACTTAATTGTTGAATGATTTGAATGCGAAATAATTCATCTTCTAATAATTTATTGAGAACCAGTTGTAAACTTGACGCATCATAGGCACCTTTACTTTTAGTAATAATAAAAATACTCAATAAAATAAACATGGATAAGAGCCCCAAAATAAAGCTAGTAATAAATGATAACAATGAATGTTGTCTATTTTGGGAATGCTCCATGTCGTTTTAAAATAATTTATATAATTTTGCAAATCTATGATAAAAATTGGAAATGAAGAGATTGGAGTTTTTCCATTATTATTAGCGCCCATGGAAGACGTGAGTGATCCTCCTTTCCGTGCCTTGTGCAAAGAGTTTGGAGCCGATCTAATGTATACCGAGTTTATCTCTACAGATGGATTGGTTCGCAATGCAGAAAAAAGTGTTCAAAAGCTGGATATATATGACTATGAGCGCCCTATTGGGATTCAGATTTTTGGAAGTGATTTTGAAGCAATGAAATATTCTGCTATAATTGTAGAAAAACATAAACCTACTTTATTGGATATCAATTATGGCTGTCCTGTTAAAAAAGTGGTGTCAAGAGAAGCTGGAGCGGGTATTTTGAAAAATATCCCTAAAATGATTGCATTGACAAAAGCGGTAATCGAATCTACTACATTGCCCGTTACGGTCAAAACAAGATTGGGATGGGATTCAGAGACTATAAATATAGAAGAAGTAGCCGAAAGACTTCAGGATATTGGCGTACAAGCCTTGTCAATACATGCTCGAACTCGAACTCAAATGTACAAAGGACATAGTGATTGGAGCTGGATATCCAAAGTAAAGAATAATCCTAGAATTCATATTCCCATTTTTGGCAATGGGGATATAGATAGTGCAGAAAAAGCTTACGAATATAAAAACACGTATGATGTAGACGGAATCATGATTGGTAGAGCAGCTATAGGATATCCATGGATTTTTAGGGAAATAAAACACTATTTTGCTACGGGAGAATTGATGGCGCCTCCTACAGTGGAAGAGCGAGTATATGCAGCCCGTACGCATTTAAAGCACTCTATTACTTGGAAAGGGAATAATCTAGGAATATTGGAAATGAGAAGACATTATGCTTCATATTTCAAAGGATTGCCCGATATAAAAGAATTTAGAGCAAGACTTACCAATTCTATGATTTTTGAAGAACTAGATGGGATTTTAAATGAAATACAGACTAAATATGCGGGATTCGATTTTCAAAAACCTCTGGAAATGAAACAAATTTAGATTTTTAATTATAATAAAATATATACTTTTACCAAAATTTTATCAAATATGAAACATAAACTAATACTGCTTTTTGTCATGTCTATTTCTTTAAATATATTCTCACAAGATTATAAAGTTAACTGGAGTGAAGAGGTTAAAGGAGACAAATTACCTCAGTTTGCAGCTACAAATAGCAAAGGGGAAATAATTACAATTGGCATAAAAAAAATAGGGAAGTCAATAAAAAAGTTAAAAATCAAAAGATATGATAAAAATTTAAAGCTACTTGAAACTGTAGAGCAAAAAGATTGGGAAAGTAGTAATTGGAAAGCAAAAGACTATGTTTTAGATGGGATGATGCAAGTTGGAGATAAGATTTATTGTATTTTATACAAGAAAGAAAAAAAACAATATTTTGTTTTTAAAAATGAGTTAACTAAGGATTTAAGAGCATCAGACAAAATTGAACAAATTGGCACCTTCAAACATACTTCCGCTAAAATCGATGCATTAGCACTTGCTTTTGGAACTTTTATGCTAACGCCTTCTAATAATGCTATTCGTTATAATTTTTCAAAGGATAAAAGCAAAATTATTCTTTATAATTATTTTGATCAAGATAAACAAAAATATGTTAGCATTGCTTGTTTTGACAATAATTTTGATAAAATATGGTCAAAAGATGTAAATTTAAAGTTAAACGATAGAGACGTTGATGTAAATAACACGGTAATATCAAATCAGGGAAATGTATATATTAATTATGAAAAAACAACCAAAAAAGGTATTTTTGGAGGTACGCTAGATTATGAAAATCATATTTTACAGATTTCAAACAATGGAGAGAATATAAAAAATATCAACCTGGATTTTTCACCAACCGTTCATCCTCATAAAGTATATATAGATAATAATGAATATACGGAAACCCTAAATGTAATGGGGCTCTACAGCAATAAAAAAAGTAGAACTAAAATAAATGGAATCGTAAATGTAGTAATCGATGAAAAGACCTTGGAATTAAAAGCCAAGAATATCACAAAGTTTACAGATGAAGAATATAAATATTTTTTTAATAGCGACAAGAAAGCTGAAAAAAAAGCAGATAAAGATAAAGGATTTGATAATAACATGGTAATTTTGGGTCAATATGCTATGTCTGACGGAGGCACACTATATTTGACAGAAGAGTATGAAGTAACATCTTATACGGATGGTAGGAGAACATATTATGAGTATTATTATGGTAAAATATTAATTGTTAAATCTGATGAGCAAGGAAATATTGAATGGACAAAAGTATTAAATCGAAGTCAAGGTCCATATAGATCGTATGCATTGCCTTATATGGGCTCATATTCATTTATGTTAGACGATAAAGTCTATCTTTTATTTAATGACAGTGAAAAGAATATTATGCTTCAAGAAAAAAATGAGGGAACAAATAGTAAAAAATCAAAAGGAACAGGTAATATCAAGAAAGCTATGGCGGTACTAAAGGTTATTGAAACGGATGGGAATATAAAAAGTGATAAAATCTTGGATGGAAAAGAAGAAGATGTAATTTTTAATACAACGTACTCATTAAAATTAAATGAACAACAGTTGCTTCTTTTTGCCAATAAGAAAAAGTTAACCAAAGTAGGATCTCTTTTTGTAAAAGAATTGAACGAACCGCTTAAATATAATCCAAAAAAAGGCATCAATCCTGAATCTATTATTAAGACAGAAGACAATGTTCAAAAAGGTGAAGAAAAATCACAGGATCCATCTATCATTCCATCTACTCCAAAATTAGATAATAGCGCATCAACAACTTCATCTTCGGCAACACCTGAGGTGAAAACTCCTCCGGTAGAAGCTCCAAAACCTGTCTATACTCCTTCTTCGGTATCTCCTGGTAGAAAAGCTACAGATGCAGAATTAGATTTCTTTAATCAATTACGCGATAAGCAGCCAGCTGCTGAACCTGAGAAATAGTAAACAATTATTACGAATATAAAAAAAAGCCTCAATCATTGATTGAGGCTTTTTTATTGTTGATAAAAAGGGAAATTCTATAGATTTCCTCTTCTTTCTTGTTCCCTCTCAATAGACTCAAACAACGCTTTGAAATTTCCTTTCCCAAAAGATTTTGCTCCGCATCTTTGTATAATTTCATAGAATAAGGTAGGTCTATCTTCTACTGGTTTTGTAAAAATTTGCAATAAATATCCTTCCTCATCTCTATCTATCAATATGTTCAATGCTTTCAACTTCATCAAATCTTCATTGATATGTCCAACTCTATCCATTACATCATCATAATATGTATCGGGCACATATAAGAATTCTACACCTCTTTTTCTCAATTCACCCACTGTATGAATTATGTCATCAGTAGCAATAGCTATATGTTGACATCCTGCTCCTTTATAAAAATCTATATATTCTTCTATTTGTGATTTTTTCTTTCCTTCTGCAGGCTCATTTATAGGAAATTTGATATATCCATTGCCATTACTTACTACTTTACTCATCAGTGCAGTATACTCTGTAGAAATATCTTTATCGTCAAATGTGAGTAGAAGACCAAATCCCATAACTTTTTCATAGAATTCTACCCAATCATTCATCTTTCCTAATTCTACATTTCCCACACAATGGTCAACAAATTTTAGCCCAATTGGTTCAATTTTAAATAAGCTATTTGCAGGTTGAAATCCAGGTAAAAATGCACCCTTATAATTTTTTCTTTCTACAAATGTATGAATGGTATCTCCATAGGTCTTGATAGCTGAAATTACAACTTCTCCATGTTCATCTGTTAATTTCTTTGGAGCAATTACGCCTACAGCGCCACGTTTTGTGGTCTCTTCATAGCTTTTTGTAGCATCATCTACCCATAATGAAAGTGATTTTACACCATCTCCATGTAATTTTACGAATTCAGAAATATCACTATTTGGATCCAAACTCGTAGTCAATACCAAAACAATCTTATTTTGTTTCAATACATATGAAGCTCTATCTTTTACACCCGTTTCTGGACCAGCATATGCTATTAATTCAAATCCGAAAGCAGCTTGATAATAATATGCAGATTGCTTTGCATTCCCTACGTAGAATTCAATATGATCCGTCCCATTCAAGGGCAAAAAATCTTGAGCAGAATCTACTATTTTTTGTGCGGTTGTACTCATTTTTAAATAATTTTATGCCGCAAAGGTAATGATTTTTGAACAAAAAAAATCAAAATTCAAAGGGTTTCAGTTTAAAAAAATTATCTTTGTCCTGTTTTAATTCATATATAGAGTGTCAAAAATATAACCCAGCACGTGAAAAAGATTTTATTTGTTGTTAATAATTTATCCGGAACAGTTCTTCAGTACAATATTAAAAAAATTATTGAACTCAATTTAGATACAGATCTATTTGAATATCAACTATTTTATATAGATGATAATACAAATACGGAAGCATATGAAGCATTATTCCTAAAAAACTATGACATAATTATCTCAGTAGGAGGCGATGGCACCTTACTTGAAATAGGCCAAAAGATTATAGATAAGCCTACTATGTTAGGTATTATTCCAATTGGTAGTGGGAATGGATTGGCTACACATCTTGGCTATATTCCACGAAATATAGATGGTGCATTTACAGCTATCAATAATATGAAAACAATAGAAATAGATGTAGCAAAATTGAATGATGATTATTTTTTTAGTAATTTTGGGTATGGACTGGATGCTAAAATTGCTAAAGATTTCAAAGTGATGAAAAAAAGAAATTTATTTGTGTACACATGGCTCACCATGCGTCATTTGTTTAATCTCAAAACACGAAAAATCAGATATGCTCTGGCAGGAAAAGAATATACTGTCAATACGATATTGTTTAATGTATTTAATTCAAATCTATTTGGGTATAATGTAGGTCTTATTCCATGGGCTAGTGCTTTTGATGGAAAATTAGACTTAGTGTATCTTGAAAAATTCCCTATTTGGAAAATGCCTTATATTTCTTTTTGCATTTTGATCAAAAAACCAAATTGGGTTAAAGAAATGCACTATCATACTATTGATGAAATTTATATCTTTAATGACAAAGAAAAGATAAATTATCAGATAGATGGCGACCCAAAAAGAACTAATGAGGATATTTTTATCAAAGTCTTGCCAAAAAAATTAAAAGTAATTGTCCCATAGATAATGGAAGAAGTACAATATAGACGCTATTTTATAAGACTTTCATACGATGGCACTAATTTTTGTGGTTGGCAATTTCAAAAAAATAATGAAAGTGTTCAAGAATCCATTGAAAAAGTATTGACCCTATTATGCAAAACGCCACAAAAAATACTCGGTTGTGGACGAACTGATACGGGTGTTCATGCCGATGACTTTTACGCACATTGGGACTATCCTTTTGATTTGCCAGAAAAATTGATGATGAAAATGAATACGTTATTACCTCGAAGCATAGCTATTAAAGAGATATTTGAAGTGTCTAAAGAAGCTCATGCTCGATTTGATGCTACGATTCGTAAATATCATTATTTTATTCACGTAAGCAAAAATCCATTTAAAAGATTGTATAGTTATGAATATTTATATCATGAACTGGATTATGAATTGATGCAAAAAGTAGCTGCAAAACTTTTGGATTACAATGAGTTTTTGCCATTGATTAAATTAGATAAAGAGCATAAAAAAACTAAATGCAACTTATTTACATCGGAGTTAATTCAATTGTCTGAAACAGAATGGCGATATGAAGTTAGCGCTAATCGTTTCCTACACAATATGGTTCGTCGAATTGTAGGTACAATGCTTTTGGTAGGAAGGAATAAGCTTTCTTTTGAAGAATTTGTGTATGCTATGGACACTCAAACCGATATGAAATATATACAACTAGCACCTTCTAATGGGCTTCATTTAGTGGATATTACATATCCTTTTTTATTTGAAAAATAAGTAGAAAACCTATTGTAAGTTATCTTTTTTATCAAATTTATATTTTCATTTTTTCTTTATATTAAATAAAGTACTTTTGCAGCTTCATGGAATCGACCTTATATCAAAAAATTTTAAGAGAAATAGTTCCCTTTAAAAAATGGTTTATTTTAGCTGTTTTTTTAGCTGTAATTATATCTTTTTTAGCGCCAGTTCGGCCATTTTTTATTCAGTATATTATTGATCATGATATTTTGAATCATGATAAAAAGAGCTTATTTACTCATGCTTTATACCTTTTTTTATTATTAACGTTAGAATCGTTATTGCGGTATTTTTTTATTTATATTACTGCTTGGTTTAGCCAAAATATTGTTCATGATATTCGAAAACGAGTTTTTGAAAAATTAACGCATATTCATATACAGTTTTTTGATAAAACACCCATTGGTACGCTTACTACACGAACCATAAATGATACTGAAACCATAAACGAAGTATATTCTGAGAATTTCTTTACCATTATTTCAGATTTTCTAACCATTATTTTTGTTTTGGGAATTATGCTTTATACCGATATCAAATTGACATTGATATCCCTTGTAACATTGCCACTTTTGTATTGGGCTACTTATATTTTTAAGGAACGTGTTAAATCCGTTAATCAAAAAATTCGTGATAAAATTAGCGAATTCAATGGATTTACACAAGAGCATTTATCGGGTATCAAATTGACTAAATCGTTTCATGCTGAAGAAATTGAAATGAAAAAATTTGAATCCATAAACAATGATTACACCGCGCTGAATATCAAGGCTATTTGGTATTATAGCTGGTTTTTCCCCGTTTTGGAAACCTTGATTGCTATAAGTATAGGATTGGTAGTAGCGGGAGTTTCATTATTTAGTTTCAGCGATAGTCATTATAGTGCTGGAATGATTTCGGCTTTTATTTTATATTTGAATATGCTCTTTAGACCTATGCGATTTTTGGCTGATAAGTTCAATCAACTTCAAATGGGCTTTGTGGCTTGCGAGCGAGTATTTAAATTGTTGGAAACGCCATCGATGGAACAAGATAATGGTGCCGAATTATTAAAATCTGTGCATGGCAAAATAGTGTTTAAAGATGTGGAATTTAGTTATTTGCCCGAACAAAAAATTCTTCATGGAATTAGTTTTAATATAGAAGCTGGAAAGTCATTGGCTATTGTAGGCGCTACGGGAAGTGGGAAGACGAGTATTATCAATATTCTCAATCGTTTTTATCCTATTGAAAAAGGAGAAATTCTTCTCGATGATATCAATATAAATAAATATACCATTGCGTCGCTTCGAAGTCATATTGGTATGGTATTGCAAGATGTATTTTTGTTTTCAGGTTCAATTTTGGATAATATCCGTTTGGAAAATCATAATTTTACCAAAGAAGATGCTATGAAATTAGCTGCTGAATTGGAAATTGATGATTTTTTCAAACAATTACCTCAAGGGTTTGATTATGAAATTATTGAGCGAGGCAATAGTCTTTCGCATGGTCAGCGTCAAGTGATTTCATTTTTTAGAGCTATTGTTAAAAATCCATCTATTCTTGTACTTGATGAGGCTACATCTTCTATAGACTCAAATACAGAATATTATATCCAAAAATTGATTCCAAAAATCATTAAGAATAAAACCTCCATCATTATTGCACATAGATTATCTACGATTATGTCTGCCGATAAAATTTTGGTGCTAAACAAAGGAGTCATAGTAGGAGAAGGAACACATGAGCAACTCTTAGCCTCAAATGCTCATTATCAAAAATATTTTACAGAGCTAGAAAATTAGTTGCAATTAAGGATTAATTTAAAGAAATAAGATTATTCTTCTCCGTTGAATTGTCTCCAATGCCACATATTTATAACGGTACCATTTTCTATTTTCATAATGCCTGGATTACTGCGAATCATAGTTTTGAGTGCCGTTTCGTCCGCAGATAGGTATATAAAATCACTTCCCATTTCTTTTTTCAAAGTTTCATCTTGCATTGGCAAAAGCATATAGGTTTTGATACCTTTTGCTTTCATTTTTTTAGCAAATGGCGCTATTTTCTCCTTCAATGCCTCGCGATTTGTTTTAGCCAATTTGCTACATACAATCCAGTAGGTCACTTGAGTTTCGTTAAGCAAATCTTGTGTAATATCGGCATCTTGGTCATTTGTAAGTCTTAGGTTTTTTATAGGCGCCAAAATTCCTTCGTCAATGACTTTGTCCAATCTATCCGCATATTGCCAAATAGTATCGGTAGGCAATTCATTGATTCCAAATTCTTTTTTCTCTCCTGTTTGAGTGTTTTTGTATATCAATATATTTTCAATGATAGCAGGTTTTTCATCTATCATTTTATCTTTGATATTATTCCCAATGGCATATGGTCGAAAATCTACAATAGGCAAGGTCCATACAAAATTATATAGACAGAAAATGAGAGCCAATCCTGTTCCAGCTCCAGTAATACTATCTTGAATTTTAGAGTTAAATACAGGTTTAATATCATTTTTGTACCAAACTAAAAATAAGGACAAAATAGTGAGTAAAATATCTTTATAAAATGTTACCCACGGTTTTAGTTTCATAAAATCACCAAAACAACCACAATCTGTTACTTTCATTTTTGTAGCAGTAAATTCACAAGCAAGACAGCTTCCACTCATTTTGCAATAACCCAAAAATCCAATAAATAAAAATAAAGAAAGCGAAAGAGCTTGTCTTCTTTTGGTGTCATTATTTAGGAGACTGCTGATAAGTATTAAAACAAATAAAAATAAGGGAACTAATATCCCCATTTTTGTAATACAATGTCCAGAAAGGTATGAATATCCTGTAAGGAAAAGGAAAAATATATTGATCGCTAGCATCCCAAAAGTAGATAATATAGCACGCCATCCAATCAATATTGCTATTCCTAATGCTATTTCAAACACAATCATACTTACGGAAAATATTACATCGAATTCTTCCATTTTATACCAAAAATCGGCCATGCCATCTTGCGCAAAACTGCCAAAATAATCGTGCAATTTATAAGCCGTACCAAGAGGGTCAATGGCTTTGACTATTCCAGAAAAAATAAATAAAAGTCCCAAAAATGTTTGTACAAACGTAAGAAAAATACCATTTGCTTTTTGTTTAAATAATCTAAATCCTACTATGAATGCAGATACAATGGAGATTGCTATAAATAATTTTTCTACTGTCATTTTTTTAATTTTTTTGGTATGTGCAAATATCTAATTTTTAATCCTATTTTTATTAAAAAATTGATTTTTTTTATCTTTTTTATAGAAACTATTTTAAATAGCATCTTGTTTTATTTTCAAATAGTTTAAATTTGTAATTCAAAAATAGATAAATTATGTATCAAATATTGTTTATACTCGTAATGGGAGGTTCTTTTTTAGTGCAGATGATGCTAAAAAGAAAAATGGAAAAATATGCACAAGAAGCCAATCCACTTGGATTGACAGGAAAAGAAATCGCTGAAAAAATGCTAAAGGATAATGGTATTTATGATGTTCAGGTTATTAGTACGCCTGGGCAATTGACGGATCATTACAATCCGCAAGACAAAACCGTAAATCTTTCAGAATTGGTGTATGCGTCTAATAGTATTACGGCAGCGGCTGTATCGGCGCACGAATGCGGACACGCTGTTCAGCATGCTACCGCTTATGCTATGTTGGGTTTTAGAAGCAGAATGGTTCCTATGCTTACTATTTCTAGTAAAATTATGCCAATTATACTCATTGGGGGTTTTTTTATGTTAAAGATTAGTCCACTTCCATTGTTTTTTGGCATATTATTATATGGACTTACTACGCTTTTTTCATTTGTTACCTTGCCTGTAGAATTTGATGCGAGCAATAGAGCCTTGGCTTGGTTAGATAGCAAAGGATTGAGCGGCGATAGTTATGACAAAGCAAAAGATGGTCTCAAATGGGCAGCCATGACATATGTATTGAATGCGGTAGCTTCTTTGATCAATTTATTGTATTATATTTCAATTTTAAATAATAGACGAAGTTAAAAAATTATGTTTCAAAATATTTCGCAAGAGCAGTACCTTCAAATGATTGAAGAGCAGGATGTAGTAGCTATAGACGTTCGTACAGCGCCTGAATATAATGATTTTCAATTGCCAAAAAGTTTGGTAGGATATGATTGGAATTCGGCTGAATTCTACGACAAAATAGAGGAATTAGATAAGTCAAAGAAGTTGATTTTTATCTGTAGAAGTGGCAATAGAAGCATGCAAGCATGTATGTTTTTGGCTTCAAATGGCTTTGAACACCTTTATAATTTGGAAGGTGGTGTTATGAATTGGAATTAATTCAAAAAAATAAGGTTTCTCAACGAAAACCGTTTATTTTTGCGACTTAGTTTTCTGCTCATGCAAGGTTTTTATCGATTTTTTTATTTATTGTTATTGGTACTGATATATTCTTGTGCCAATATCGTAATGCCATCAGGTGGTGAGCGCGATATAGATCCTCCCCAACCAGTAGCTTCCTATCCTGCTGTAAATGAAATGGGATTCAAAGACAATAAAATTGCTATCAAATTCAATGAGTTTGTAGAATGGAACAATCCCAATCAAAATGTAATCATTTCACCTTTTATAGACGGGGAAATTTTGACAAAAATACACGGAAAAACCGTTTTTATCCAACCCCGAAATGGTTTTTTGCCCGATAAAACATATACGATTCAATTAAATAATGCCATCAAAGATCTTAATGAAGGTAATATTTTGTCATCATATAGTCATAAATTTTCTACAGGAAATCAATTGGATAGTTCAAATGTGCGCATTCAATTAAAAAATATGGAGAAAGAAGACGCTACGGATGCATTAATTGTGTTTTGCAAGGATAAAAATAGTTTTTTTGAAAAAAAATATGAATATATGTCTATGGCTTCAAAAGGCCAAGCTCTTTTTGATAATTTAGATGACAAATCATATTATTTGTTTGCATTTTTGGATAGTAATTTTAATAAAAAATGGGATGAAAATGAGCGCGTAGGATTTTCGGATGCCCGAATTTCTCTAAAAGATACGTTCACTCAAATACTTTTATTTCAGCATACTTTAGAAAAAAATACAGCTATTGCGGACAATTTTCAATTTGGAAGCTTTGATTTGAATTTTGTACAATCCGTAAAAAATTTAGAAATAATTTCTCCTAGAATCCAATCGGTTTTTATTCATTCAAAAAAATATAAAATACTGTTTTCCCCTCTTGAAAATACTGGGAAGTTGATTTTCAAAGTAGATGGCATACACGATACTATTGAATATAAGGCAAATGATAAAAAAAATAATTTTGAATGGGTGGGCTATGATAGAAATATAGAAACAGAAAAACTTCGCTACGATTCTATTGAGATTCAATGGAATGCAAAAGTGTCAAAAGTAGATTTGAAAAAAATCTTTTTAAAGAAAGACACTACTATTGTAGCGTTGAATGGCTATTTTGAAGGCGATAAATGGATGCTTACAAACCTAGAACCTAATTCGAATTATACCTTCGTATTGGATAGTGGTGCAATGTTTGCTTCTAAATATGGTAGCAATAGACTAGAGTATCTATTTTCTACTATAGCGAAAAATCAATTAAGAGAAACCATAAATATTAAAGTAGATGGCGATACAAAAAATGGGATAGCGGAATTGTACATAAATAAAAAACGATTGGTTTTTGATATTTCACAAAATCCAATGATAAGTTTGAAAAATGTAACCAATTCAACCTTGAACATCACCTTTTTTTATGATACAAATAAAAATGGAAAATGGGATAGTGGCAATGTGAAAAAAACTATTCAACCCGAAAAATTGATTCGCAAAGAGATAAAACTAGAAGGCCTTCAGGGGCTGTATACGATTTCGTTATAAGAGTATCCGTTCCCAAAAAAGAAACCTCCATTTTATTCCTAAAACAGAGGCTTCTAATTCTAAAAAACCTAAAACAAAAACTATTAATGATACAACGAATATGCAATAGCTAATATTGTGATAGGGTATTATTTTCTATATTTTATGCTATAAATTCAGGGGCTAAAAAATTTCTATAGAAATAGGACAGTGGTCGCTATGTTCAGCTTCGTTGTGTATTGAAGCCGATTTAAGTTCATTTTTCAATGAATCTGAAACCGAGATATAATCGATGCGCCAACCTTTGTTTTTTGGACGAGCGCCTGCTCGATATGTCCACCAGCTATAGATATCTTTTTTCTCGGGATGAAACAATCTAAAACTATCATTCATGCCGCCTTCAAACCATTTGTCCATCCAAGCGCGTTCTTCAGGTAAAAATCCCGAACTATTTTTATTGCCTTTTGGGTCGTGAATATCGATTTCTTTATGTGCAATATTATAATCCCCCACAACGATTACATTATTGTATTTAGCATTTATCTGTTGAATATAATCGAAGTAAAAGTCCAAAAACTCCATTTTGATATCTTGACGAATATCGCCAGAACTTCCCGAAGGGAAATAGGTATTGACAAGATAAAAATTGTCAAAAGCCAGCGAAATAACTCTTCCTTCAAAATCGTACAATTCATGATTACATCCTACAATAATTTCATTTGGTTCAATTTTGCTTAAAATAGCCGTGCCACTATAACCTTTTTTTTGCGCACTAAACCAATACGTTTTATAGCCCAAGGTCTCAAAAAGTGCTTTCGGTATATCTTCTTCATTTGCTTTTATTTCTTGAAAACAAATGATATCAGGATTTTCTTGTTCTATCCAAGAAGTTAATCCTTTGTTCACTGCAGCACGAATGCCATTGACGTTGTATGAAAAAATTTTCATTATATATTAATTTAAAATTTTAATACTATATAATTTTATCCAATCTTTCTTGAAGGCGATACATTTCATCGCGGAATGTTGCGGCATCCAAAAAGTCTAGTTTTTTTGAAGCTTTTGTCATTTTTTGCTTCAGATCCGCTATTTTTTTGGTTAAATCTTCTTTTGAATAGCTTACTTCATCTTCGGCGGCTATATTTAGTGGCGATTCGGGCATGATATAGCTACTTTCTCTAATATCGATTACCGAAGTTTGTTTGAAAATTTCATCGTTGGATTTAAAGACCGTAGTAGGAGTAATATGATGTAGTGCATTATATTCTGCTTGTATAATTCGTCTTCTATTCGTCTCGTCTATGGTGCGTTGCATAGATTTTGTAATTTTATCGGCATACATTATCACAAATCCATTTGAATTTCTAGCCGCTCTCCCAGAGGTTTGTGTCAGCGATTTTTCATTTCTCAAAAATCCTTCTTTGTCTGCATCCAAAATAGCTACCAGTGATACTTCAGGCAAATCCAATCCTTCTCTCAATAGATTGACGCCTATTAATACATCAAAAGTTCCCATCCTCAATCCTCGTAATATTTCCACACGGTCCAGCGTATCTACATCGCTATGAATGTAGCGCGCTTTTATATTTAGATTACCAAAGTATTCATTGAGCTCTTCCGCCATTCTTTTTGTGAGTGTAGTCACCAATACACGCTCATTTTTTTGTATGCGTTTTTCTATTTCGGCGAGTAAATCATCAATTTGATTCAACGAAGGACGAACATCAATAATAGGGTCCAAAAGCCCTGTAGGACGAACGATTTGCTCTACAATTACACCCTCACTTTTTTCCAATTCATAATCGGCTGGTGTAGCGGTTACATATATTTTTTGTTTGGTTTTTTGCTCAAATTCCTCAAACTGCAAAGGTCTATTGTCCAATGCCGAAGGCAATCGAAATCCATATTCTACCAAATTGGATTTTCGCATTCTATCGCCTGCATACATAGCTCGCACTTGGGGCAAGGTTACGTGACTTTCGTCTATTACTACTAAAAAATCATCGGGAAAATAATCGAGAAGACAGTATGGACGTTCACCTACATTTCGTCTATCCAAATAGCGCGAATAATTCTCAATACCACTGCAATAGCCTAGCTCACGCATCATTTCAATATCAAAATTGACTCTTTCGGTGAGTCTTGCGGCTTCTATATGTTTTCCAATACTTTTCATATAATCCACTTGGAGTTTCAAGTCGTCTTGAATTTCGTGAATACATTGAATAAGCAATTCCTTTGGCGTTACATACATATTGGCAGGAAAAATAGCCAGCTGGTTTTTTGATTCTATCTTTCTATTTGTCAAAGGATTGAAACTTTCTATTTCTTCTATTTCATCATTGAAAAATCCTATTCTATACCCAATATCGGCATAGGGTAGAAAAACTTCTACTGTATCGCCAATTACCCTAAAATTGCCACGAGCCAATTCCCCCGTAGTTCTAGAATACAGCGCATCTACAAGTCGTGCTAGAAAGAAATTTCGAGTCATTTTGATGCCCGTAGCTATCTGTACCACGCCTTTGGCATATTCGTGTGGATTTCCCATACCATAGATACAAGAAACGGATGCTACTACCAGTACATCTCTTCGTCCCGAAAGGAGCGATGAAGTACAGGAAAGCCTTAGTTTTTCTATCTCTTGATTAATAGATAAATCTTTTTCGATATAAGTGTCCGATGAAGGTAAATACGCCTCGGGTTGGTAATAATCGTAGTACGATACAAAATATTCTACCGCATTATCGGGGAAAAATTGCTTGAATTCACCATAGAGCTGCGCCACTAAGGTTTTGTTATGAGTAATAACGATTGTGGGACGCTGTACTTTTTCTACTACATTGGCTATAGTAAATGTCTTTCCACTTCCTGTTACTCCCAATAGTGTCTGATGATTGATTCCATTTTGCAAACCTTCTACCAAGCTGCTTATCGCTTTTGGCTGATCTCCTGCGGGCTGATATTTGGATTCTATTCGAAATGGATTCATAGTTATTTAATTTTTATAGAAAAATAAATCAAAACCATTTTTTCTCAATCCAAATTGCAATGCCTTCTAGGCGCATGCGTTTGAGTATTTTTTTTTTCAAATTTCCAAAAAAAATGAAATTGCCCAAAGATTGAGCCAATTATGACTAAAAGTATTTGATAAAATGGGAAAATTATTATTAAACGAATAGGAATTGCTATCCAGCCAAATGCTTCTTTGGTTATTCCCAGTCCATTTGTAAAAGGTTTGGATAAAAAAGCCGAAGTAGAGCCTGTAATGGCAAAAACAGTGAAGATAATCAGCACTTCAAAATTGCTTGAAACTTCCCATCGTTTTTTTAATTTATCTAAAATATTCTGAAAAATCATATAGAATACAATGCCGTTAGGGCTAGTTTAATATTGTGACTCATAAGCATTTCCTGTGCAGCTTTATGGAATTGAAGTGTGCGCTCGTCGCCTTCAAATGCATTGAGATATTTGTAGCTTTCTGTTTTTTTGAAATCTTCAATTTCTTCTGTAGTTGGGAAATCTAAATTCAGCGCCAACTGCCCAAGGTTATTTCCTGTAAGCACCTACTGTTTTTAATTTCGGTATCCAAAACGTCAATTCCTATGCCAATATTGGCTTGAGGCTGTGCTATTTCAAACATTTTGGAAGGGTCTAACGCCACATAATAGCCGCCACCGCATCGTCCCGCTTGATTGATTTTCAAGGGGTCAATTTTGCCATTCGAATCCAAAACCCGTTCATTGATATGTATTTTTACAACTTCGCAAATGAAAATATTTCCTGAACCGCCCACATTCCCAAATTCTATCACTTGATTGACTTTACATTCAAAATTTACGGGACTTTCGCCTACTCGTGGTGGACGAACAAGCTCCGAAGCTAATTGCGTAAAATTTGCTTTTTCAAACTCATTAATACCTCTTTTGAATTCACTACTCGCATATGAAGTTTGAAATACCATATCGTATTCTACTATATTGATTACAACTTCAGCATTTTCTTTTATATTTTTATAAGTATCCTTAGTCTCTCCAGTACGTCCGCTCACACTAGCCGAAAAAATCATTATAGGTGGATTGGTACTGAATACATTGAATTGACTAAAAGGGGCTAAATTGACCTTGCCATACTGGTCTACGGTACTAGCTAAAGCAATAGGTCTAGGAGCTACGGATGATAGCATGAATCCATGAATTTCGGGAAGGGAGAGATCTTTTGGATTATAGGATTTAAAGCTCATGTTGGCATTTTTTATTAATTTTACAAAGATAAGAAAACTAATTTTTTTGACTCTTTTATTTGGATGTTTATTTATATCTGATTATGTTATTTTGAAAATTTGGGATTAATTTTGATTAAATTGGATCGTTTTTAAAGGTTATGAAATCCAAATAACATTACGTTTTATTGAATTTTGTATGGAAATTCCTTTTGGATAATATTTTTAATTAATTTTGCATGCTAAATAAAAGATTGAGGCTATGATAGAAAATTCTCAAAAAGTTATGTATATATTTAGAATGATAATTGCCGTAGCATTCATCATTCTTAGTGCTATTGTAGTATGGATCAAAGATAAGACCACTTTACCCACAAGCAATGCTTATTTTTTTGCTGTTATACTTTTTCTATATGGGCTATTTCGAATCTATAGAGCGCGAAAAAACTATTTTTAAACTTAGTTAAATGATATTTTATGAATAAATTAGCCTATTTCTTAGTAGTTATATCTTTGTTTTTTGGTTGTGATAATAAGTCCAAAGTATCCACAGACACGCCTACTTCAGGTAATATAACTATTTTGGCAGATGAATGCTATAAGCCCATTTTAGATACAGAAATTATGGTTTTTGAATCGCAATACAAAAATGCAAAAATCAAAGTGATCTATCGTCCTGCATTAGATGTAATAAAAGAAATTTATAATGATTCTTTTAGGATATTACTTTCTTCGATAGTTCCAGATTCCAATTCATTGAGAAAATATAAAGAAATGAAAGGGTATGAAGCTAAAACTACGGTTTTGGCTAAAGATGCAATAGCAATAATTGTGAATAATGATAAAAAAGGGTTAAAATTGACCCTTTCCGATTTGAAAAAAATATTAAATGGTCAAATTTCGGATTTCAGCCAAATAAAAGGCAGTGGAAAATCAGGCAAAATCAATATAGTTTTTGATAATCAAAAATCCAGTACGGTTGTATATATGCAAGATAGTATCTTGAAAGGCGATAAATTATCGTCTAATGTCTATGCTCAAAACACCAATGAAGAAGTGATGAAATATGTAAAAAATAATAGCAATGCTTTGGGTATTATTGGCGTGTCATGGATTAGTGATGAAGCGGATGAAATGGCACAAGAATTTAGCAAGGATATTTCTATGGTAGAGATAGGTAAGGACAACGATGTCTATTTTTACAAGCCTAATATGGGCTATATCGCTATTCATAAATATCCATTGCGTAGATTAATGCAATCAACCTTGCGAGAAGGTGGCCCTGGACTTGGAAGAGGATTTGTCAATTTTATGACTAATGAAATTGGACAAAAAATTATTTTAAAATCTGGCTTGGTCCCTTCTACGGTATTGACAAGAGTGGTAGAAGTAAATTAAATAAAATTTAATATTTTAATTTCAAATAAACTTAAAACTATATTTTTACATCTAAAATACAAATAACAACAACATGAAGGTTAATTCAATTATTTTAGCAGGTGCCATGATGGTTTCACAGGCTATGTTTGCTCAAGTAGCAAAGGGGTATCAATACTTAAATGATTTGAGATGGGTGAGTGCCGAAAAGGCTTTTGAGACATCGCAGGAAGAAGAAGCAAAATTCTACAAAGGATTTGCACAATTCAAACAAGAAGAATTTGACAAAGCCAAAACGTCTTTTGATGCCAATGCTGCAAGTGCTTTTGGTATGATAGGACAAGGAATGATGGCATTGCAAGCAGGCGATATTGCCAAAGCAGATGGCTTATTTGAAAATGCTGCTAAAACATCCAAAAATAAAGACCCAAAAGTTTTTATAGCTATAAGTCAAGCTTTTGTTCATTCTAATATTGATAAAAAAGATAAAGCAATAGAATGGGCAAAAAAAGCGGTGGACATGGGTCCAAGAAACTTTGATTTTCGTATAGCCTATGGCGATGCATTCTTGTCTACACAAGATGGAGGGCAGGCTATTACTCAATATGAATATGCTGCAGAAATAGATAAAACAAGTGCGCTTCCCAATGCAAAAATAGGAAGAGTGTATTACAATTCCAGAACCTATGATTTGTCAAAAGAATATTTAGACAAAGCCTTAGGTATGGACGCAAACAATCTTTTTGCACTCAATTATGTAGCTCAATTGCAATATAAATACAAAAAGTATGAAGAAGCAAAAGCTACCCAACAAAAAATATTGGATTTGGGCGATAAAAACCCTGATGATATGGCTATGATGGCAAATATTTTATTCTTAGGAAAAGATTATAAAGGGGCTATCGATATTATCAATACCATTATTCAATCTAATAATAAATACAATTATTTGAATCGTTTGATTGGGTATTCTTATTTTGAAGAAGGTCAAGCAAAACAAGCAAATGATTTTATGGAAAAATTCATCGCTTCTCAGCCAAAAGATAAGATTATTGCATCGGATTACGAATATATAGGTAAGTCATATTTGGGTATAGGAGATACCGCCAAGGCGGTAGAGGCTATGAAACAGAGTGTGGACTTATTCCCAGAGGATAAAGATGCCATGCGATCTGTGGCTGATTTGTTTAAAAAAATGAAGCGAAATCAAGATGCACTGGAGCTTTATAAAAAACTTGCGGCCATGCCCGATGCTGTTGTCTCTGATCTTTTGAAATTGGCTAATATTTATTTCTATCAATTGAGAGATTTTGACAATGCGGATGCAGTATATACTAAAATTATAGAATTATCGCCCAACCAAGTAGATGTATATTTCAATAAGGCTAAGATTAAACTCTTTAAAGATCCGAATCAAGAGACTTCTTCTGCAAAAGAAGACTTTACAAAGTATCTTGAGATGACAAAAGGAAAAGAGGAAAAATATAAAAAAAATGTAGTCGAAGCTAAAATCTATATGGCAAAAGATGCTATCAAAAATATGAATGACAAAGCCTTGGCAAAATCATATTTAGACGGAGTATTGCTATTGGATCCAGCTCACGTAGAAGCTACTGATTTGATGAAATTTACAAACTAGAATTAGTCTTATAAAATAATAAAAAGCGACTCTCAATTATTTGGGAAGTCGCTTTTTATTTGTCCCAATGAAGCTATTTTTCATAAGTTTGCAATCTAAATAAAGACCATGACTGGAAAAAATATTTTGATAATTGGCGCAGGAGGGCAAATTGGAACGGTATTGTTGGCAAAATTGCGCGAAGAATATGGCGTGGATAGTGTTTTTGCTACCGATTTGAAAGCCAATGACGCATTATCGATTCAATCTTTGGATGTAATGGACAAAGAGGCCTTGCAGAACGTAGTAAAATCTCAAAATATAAAAGTAATTTTTCATCTAGCGGCTATTCTTTCGGCTCGTGGTGAACAAAATCCAAAATGGGCTTGGGATGTGAATATGGGTGGACTTTTTAATGTCTTGGAAACCAGCAAAGAATTTGGCGTAGAAAAGGTGTTTTACCCGAGTACTATTGCCGTTTTTGGGGAAGAAATTCCTTTGACCGATACGCCCAATCATGTGCCTTTGATTCCCGCTACTGTGTATGGAATTAGCAAAGTCGCTGGCGAATTGTGGACCAAATATTATTTTGATAAATATGGACTCGACGTTCGTTCGGTTCGTTATCCTGGGGTAATAGGCTATCAAAGTCTTCCTGGTGGAGGCACTACAGACTATGCGGTAGATATTTTTCATTCGGATGCCAAAAAAGAAGTGTTTAAGTGTTTCTTAAAACCCGAAACTACACTTCCTATGATTTTTATGGATGATTGTATACGAGCTACAATTGACCTTATGAAAGCGCCAAAAGAAGCTATCAAATGCCGCACAAGCTACAATATTGCAGGAATAAGTTTTTCCCCTGAAGAAATAGCTGCTGAAATCAAACGTCAAAATCCAGATTTCAACATCGTATATGAACCTGATTTTCGTCAACAAATAGCGGAAAGCTGGCCTCAAAGTATAGACGATAGCCTCGCAAGAAAAGACTGGAATTGGTCTCCAAAATACAACTTGCAAGATATTGTTCGTATTATGAGAGAAGAAATAGCTAAATTATATTAATTTGAATATTAACGGATTAGATACTATCTAATTCTTCCATAAAAAGCAATTCTAGGTTTATAATATTTATCTTCTAGAGAACTTATAATTACCCCTTTTGATGAACTGGCATGTACAAATTTATCTTTGGATAAGTAGATCCCTACATGCGAAATTTTACCATTTTGAGCTATTGAAAAAAAGACTAAGTCTCCTTCTTCCAGTTGATCAAAGTCAATTTTTTTAGCTTTTTCGGCTAGTTTGTTTGATGGTGTGTAAAAATCGGTGGGTATATATTCCAAAACTCGTAGTATTTCACAGGTAAAATGACTACAATCTATACCACTTTTTGAATTGCCATTATATTGATAAGGTGTGTTGAGCCATGCTGTAACAGCTTTTTTTAGCGTACTATTTTTAATGATAATTCCTAAATCATTATTTTTACCTCGATTAAAAGAAGCATTAGGTTTTTTAGTTGCTGTCTTTCTATTCCCACAGGAGAGTGAAAAAAGGAGAATAATAATAAGTATTCTAAAAACAGGCATTTGCATACCTGCAAATAAACAAAATTTATTTGACAGTTTCGTTATGCAGCTCTACAATTTTTTCAACAGCGTAGTCTATTTCGTCCATTTTATTAAATTTACTAAAGCTAAAACGAATTGCTTTTCGTTCTTTGGGATAATTGAGTGCTTCTAATACATGTGAACCTTTGTTGGCGCCGCTACTACAGGCGCTTCCACTGCTGCACGCTATCCCTTTCATATCTAGCTGAAATGTAAGCATGTCATTGCTCATGATTTCGGGAAATCCTACCGTGAGGACAGTATATAGACTATTGTCAAGATTGGTAATTATTTCAATATCTGGAATAGCTGCAATCAACTTTTCAGCCATAGATTTTCGTATATTATTTACATACATTTCGTCCTCTGCTATGTTTTTTACAGCATGTTCCAGAGCTACTGCCATCCCTATAATAGAAGCCATATTTTCCGTTCCGCTTCTCATCCCTCTTTCTTGTGAACCTCCAGAGATAAATGGTTTTAGGCAGTTTGGATTTTTTATATAAAGAAATCCTACACCTTTTGGACCATGAAATTTATGTGCCGAAGCCGCTACAAAATCAATATCTAAGTTTTCCATATCTAATGGCAAATGTCCCATGGTTTGTACCATATCGCTATGAACAAAAGCGTTATATTTTTTTGATATTTTACAGATTGTGTTGATGTCATTAAGCGCACCTACTTCATTATTTGCATGCATAACAGAAACTAAAGTTTTTCTGTTACTGGAAGTAAGTAATTTTTCCAATTCATCAATTTTTATAGAGCCAAATTTATCAATAGATAAATATACAATTTCTATGTCATTTGCTACTTCTTTGATGGTAGCATGGATAGAAGGATGTTCTATGGGAGAAACAAGAATTCGTTCAATTTGAAGACTTTGAAATGCATTTTTAAGCACAGAATTATTGCTTTCGGTGCCACAAGAAGTGAAACATATCTGACTGGGTTTTGCATGAATAGCAGTAGCTATTTTTCGTCGAGCCTCTTCCAATTGTCCTTTGGCTTCTCTCCCAAAATGGTGAGAAGAGCTAGGATTTCCGTAGGTTTGTTTTAGATTCTTAACCATTGATTCTATTACTTCTTCACTTACAGGTGTTGTAGCAGCATTATCTAAATATACCTTTCTCATTTTCATTTTTGTTAAGAAATTATAAATCACAAAATTAAGCTAAGCAAATCAAAAGATATTAGTTTTTTTTTATTACCTTTGTAAAATATTATTTAAAAAATTTCATATTATATGAAAAAATTATTATTTTTATTTTTATTAGTTTTTTTCGATGTGAGCTTATTCTCGCAGAGTCATGAATTTTCATTAGGGGTTGGTTCTTCTTCATATTATGGGGATTTAGGGGTTTCAAATAACCAATTTCTTCAGCCTTTTTCAGAGTTTAATACAGGAAATATAAAGATGTCATACACTGCGGGGTATCGCTATAATTTCCCTCAATATTTTAGTATTGGATTGAATTTAAGTATGATGTATTTAAGTGCATATGATTCTGATAATGATATGAATGGCGATAATTTATATAGAAAAATGCGAAATTTGAGCTTTCATACAGATATTTATGAGGCTTCAATTACGGCCAATTTTGAGCCATTGCGAAATGATTTTAGATGGAATGAAGATAATTGGTTTATATCGCCATATATTGGAGCAGGAATTGGTGTATTTACATTTAATCCAAAAACATCTTATAAAGGGCAAGAAGTAGAACTTCAACCATTGGGGACGGAAGGACAAGGATTGCCTGGAGGAAAAGCAAAATATGGATTGACTCAAATGAATATGCCGTTGACGTTGGGGGTAAAATTCTATAATCCTGCTCGTACATTTTCTGTGGCTTTAGATGCAACATATAGATATACATACACAGATTATATAGACGATGTAAGTTCAGTTTATACCAATCCATCGGGTTTTGGGCTATACCCAGTAAGTCAGGCAATCTTAGCAAATGCAATTCACGATAGAGCGTATGAAAATTTCCCTGGAGTTGTTTTTGGGCCAGGACAGCAAAGAGGCAATGCTAAAGATAATGATACTTATATGTCGCTCCAAGTTAAATTTTCTTATTACTTTTTAGGAGGAATTCGAAAAGATTACAATTGTTACAGAATCAAATAATTTTTAATTTTTAAAAACAATGACAAACTATAGAATAGAAAAAGATACTATGGGAGAAGTTAAAGTTCCTGTAGACAAGTTTTATGGTGCTCAGACACAACGTTCCATAGAAAACTTTGAAATAGCTCAAGATATTTCAAGAATGCCGAAAGAAATTATTAGTGCGTTTGCAATATTAAAAAAAGCAGCAGCAAAAACTAATTTTGAGTTGGGCGTTTTAAATGAGGAGAAAAAAGAATTGATAGCACAAGTTTGTGATGAAATTCTTGAAGGAAAATGGGATAATGAGTTTCCATTGGTTGTATGGCAAACGGGTTCGGGCACACAATCTAATATGAATGTGAACGAAGTAATTGCATACAGAGGCCATGTAATAAAAGGTGGAAGCCTTGAAGATAAAGAGAAATTCTTACATCCTAATAATGATGTGAATATGAGTCAAAGTAGCAATGATACTTTCCCTACCGCTATGCATATTGCAGCATATAAAACTATTGTAGAAACTACATTGCCTGGGTTAAGAACGTTACAAATGACATTGGACTACAAATCAAAGGAATTCAATGATGTTGTAAAAATTGGTAGAACTCATTTTATGGATGCTACTCCATTAACGCTTGGACAAGAGTTTAGTGGATATGCCTCACAATTACATTATGGTATAAAAGCCTTGGAAAATACTCTGGCACATTTATCGGAGTTAGCACTTGGAGGTACTGCTGTAGGAACTGGCTTGAATACTCCAAAAGGATATTCGGATTTAGTTGCTAAAAATATATCAATTGAAACGAATCTACCTTTTGTAACTGCACCAAACAAATTTGAAGCACTTGCTGCTCACGATGCTGTTGTAGAAGCACATGGGGCATTGAAAACTATAGCAGTTTCATTGATGAAAATTGCAAATGATATCCGTATGCTTTCTTCTGGACCAAGAGCAGGCATTGGAGAAATTTTTATTCCGGACAATGAACCAGGCTCATCTATTATGCCTGGCAAGGTAAATCCTACACAATGTGAAGCATTGACGATGATTTGTGCACAAGTTCTAGGAAATGATGTTGCAATAAATATTGGTGGGATGAGTGGACATTTTGAATTAAATGTTTTCAAGCCGATGATGATTTCTAATTTTATTCAATCGGCAAGATTGCTTGGAGATGGGGCGGTTTCATTTAATAATAAATGTGCAATAGGGATACAGCCTATCATGGAAAATATTAATAAAAATGTAAATAATTCATTGATGTTGGTAACAGCATTAAATACAAAAATTGGATATTATAAAGCTGCTGAAATTGCTCAGAAAGCGCATAAAGAAGGAACTACTTTGAAAGAATCAGCATTAGCACTTGGATATGTTACGTCTGAAGAATTTGATCAATGGGTTATTCCTAGCGACATGATATAAGATTTAATTCTTTAAATTAAATATAAAGGCAAGGCGTGTATTTTAATAGTATACGCCTTGTTTTTTTTAAAATCATTAAGCGTTTTATACTATATCAAATTATTTAAAAAAATATTTATGACATTTTGTCTAGATTTGCAATTTGGAGTGGAATTTGAAATAATAGAATAAATAATTTAAAATAATTACAATTTTATGGAGGAAAAAGATTTGCCTATTCAAGAAGAGCTACAATCAAATCAAAAAGAAAATTGCGAGGAAAACGAACAAGTCAATATAGAAAATCCTCTTGAAAATCAATTAAATGAACAGAAAGACAAATTTTTGCGACTTTTTGCTGAATTTGATAATTATAAAAAAAGAGTAGCTAAAGAGCGTCTTGAGTTATTTGCCACAGCAGGTAAAGATATAATTATTGAATTTTTGCCAATTATAGATGATTTTGAAAGGGCTATTAAAAGTAATGAAAACTCGGAAGATTTGTCAGCGATAAAAGAAGGAATGTTGTTGATTTATGACAAAATGTTAAAGTCTTTTGAACGCAAGGGTGTCAAAAAAGTTATAGCAAAAGGAGAACGATTTGATGCAGATATGCATGAGGCCATTACGGAAATTCCTGTAATAGATGAATCTCAAAAAGGTCTTGTAATAGATGAAATAGAAAGTGGCTACATGCTTAATGATAAAATGATTCGTTTTTCAAAAGTTGTGGTAGGAAAGTAATAAGAAATTTAGAATAAAATCATGTCAAAAAAAGATTTTTACGAAATATTAGGAGTTAGTAAATCCGCATCAGAAAAGGAAATTAAAGATGCATATAGAAAATTAGCTATTAAGTATCATCCCGATAGAAATCCTGATAATCCAGAAGCCGAAGCTAAATTCAAAGAAGCCGCGGAAGCATATGAGATTTTGGGAAATGCCGAAAAACGTCAAAAATATGACCAGTATGGTCATCAAGCATTTGATGGAGGAGGCTTTGGTGGTTTTAGTGGTGGAGGTATGAATATGGAGGATATTTTCAGAAACTTTGGAGATATTTTTGGCTCGGATGGAGGAAGTCCTTTTGATACCTTTTTTGGAGGCGGAAGTGGTCGTGGTGGTGGACGAAGTAGGGGTAATAGGGGCTCTAGTATTCGTGTAACCGTAAGAGTAACCTTGGAAGATGTAACGAATGGCGTAACTAAAAAAATAAGTGTTCAAAAAAAATCAAAATGTAAAACATGCAGCGGTTCAGGTGCTGACAATGTCCCAAATGCAAAAGAATCTTGCAAAAAATGTAATGGACAAGGCGTTACATATCGCGTCCAAAATACGTTTTTAGGAAGTTTTCAAACCCAAACGACATGTTCTACCTGTAATGGAGAAGGCGAAGTAATATTAAAACCTTGCAAAACCTGCAATGGTAAATCTGTAGTAACGGATAAAGAAACTATAGAAATAAAAATCCCAGCGGGTGTGGAAGAAGGTATGAGCTTGAGCATGAGAGGTATGGGTAATGAGGGGGAATTTGGAGCGCCAAATGGTGATTTGATTATAGCAATTCAAGAAGAACCAAGTGAAATTTTTGTTCGCGATGGGAATCATATAGTTTATAATTTATATTTAAATTTTGCTCAATTAGCTTTGGGTGATTCTGTAGAAGTGCCTACTGTGGGAGGAAAAGTTAAAATGACCATTAAAGAAGGCACCCAAGCAGGTAAAGTTCTCAAACTTTCTGGGAAAGGAATTCCAGATGTTAATGGTTATGGTCGTGGTGATCAACTGATTATTGTCAATTGTTATACCCCTGAAAAACTAACTGCAGAAGAAAAACAGTTGCTCGAAAAGATAAAAAACGCCTCTAACTTTTCACCTGAAGGAAAATCTAGAGATAAACATGGTTTCTTTGGTAAAGTAAAAGATTTGTTTAGTTAAAAAATAAAGGAATTTGATCAATATTATCACAATTGAAAGTATAGAAAAAGAGGTTGAAAAATTAAATGAAGAACTTCTCAATTATAGAAGTTTGGTTATAGATAACCAAATTTCTAATTATCCTATATTTTTATTTCAAAAAGACTCGGAATCTCCTATAGGAAAGAAAATAATAGATCAGTCAAAAACTAACTTTGAATGGAATATATTTTTGACCCATCTGGAAGAATTATATCACAAAAAAATTGTTGAAGTAGATAAAATAGATGATTTCAAAATTCAATTCAAAGATAAAAGTGATAAATATTGTATCCTTTTTGTCTCAAGTATTGAAGAGATGGGATTTTTATATTGTCCTATATTATACTAATTAAATAACTATGCAAGTTAAAAAGTTTACATTCAACCCTTTTCAAGAAAACACATACATTCTTTATGATGAATCTAAAGAATGTATAATTATTGATCCTGGATGTTATTCGAGTGCAGAACAAGATTTGTTGGTTACATTTATTAAATCCAATAATTTAATTCCCGTAAAATTAGTAAATACACACTGTCATATCGATCATATTTGTGGCAATAAATTTGTCTCGGATACTTGGAATTTGGGATTAGAAGCTTCTGTGGAAGATGCATATAATCTTGATTTAAGTGTACAAGCAGGAATTAAATTTGGAGTTCCTATTGCACCTAGTCCTCCAATCATGCATGAATTGAAAGAAGGGGAATCTATCCGCTTTGGAGAAAATGAATTAGAAATTCTTTTTACCCCGGGACATAGTAAAGGTAGCTTAAGCTTTTATGCAGCGGCTGATCAATTTGTAATTGCAGGGGATGCTTTATTTCAAATGAGCATTGGTAGAACTGATTTGCCAGGAGGTGATTACAATACATTAATACATTCTATACGTACCCAATTATTTACTTTGCCTTTAAATACACTTGTATATTCAGGACATGGCGATGAAACAACTATTGAATTTGAAATAAAAAACAATCCTTTTTTAAATGCGTAAAAAAATAGTGATTTTTGCTTCAGGGAGTGGTACTAACGCTCAACGAATTTATGAATACTTTAAAGATTCAGATTCAATAGAGGTATGTTTTATAGTTACTAATAATAATAATGCTGGTGTTATTGAACGATTTAAAAAAACCAATATTCCTGTTCTGATTATCAATAAAATTATATTACAACAGGATACTTGGCATGCATTGCTTCAAGATGTAGACTTAATTGTTTTAGCAGGATTTTTGCTTAAAATTCCAGAGAGTTTTGTCCAGAAATTTAAAAACAAAATTATCAATATTCATCCTTCGCTTTTGCCCAAATATGGAGGCGAGAATATGTATGGTGATAATGTTCATTTTGCGGTTATTGCTAATAAAGAAATTGAATCGGGAATAACAATTCATTATGTAGACGAAGGTTATGATACAGGGAAAATTATTTTTCAAGCATCTTGTTCTTTGTCCGAAAGCGATACCGTTAGTCTGCTCAAAGAAAAAGTTCATGCATTAGAGTATGAGCATTTTCCAAGAGTTATTGCTAATCTACTAGCATAAATTTTCTTTTAGAAAGAATTTAATTTTTTATTCCTCTACAACCAATCGAGAAGATCGTTTTTTTGGTTCAGGTGATTTAGCCGCAGGAGTTTCTAATGTCTTTTGAGAAGACGTATTAACTGGAGTGGATGCTGAAGTTGAAGAAGGAGACACTGTTGTTGAAGGGGGTGCTGAAGATTTTATGGGTGCAGATACGGAAGATGTACTCGTTTTAGTTGGTGTAGGTGATGTGGTCACTGTCTTTTGAGGAAGAATCGCATTTGCCTTAGCCTTCATGTCTTCTTCCATTTTTTTGTTTAATATAGCTGTTTTGGCATCTTCAGTAGCTTTTACACCAATTTCTTTTATCATAGGAGCGGGGGCTATTGATTTAGAATTATTAACTACATTATTAGCTGTACTTTTAATATTAACAGCGGTTTTATTGATTAAATTTGAAGATTTGGGAACATCATTTACTTTTGGCAATTCCTCACTAGAAGCTTTTGGCACAGTTATATCTTCTATGATATTTTTCTTTTCATTTTTTGGTTTACTCATTTGTCTTGCTATCGCAATAGAATCTAAAAATTCTTTTCTTGAAATAGGGTCGTAATTTTCAAGAATTTTCTCAAAAGTTTTTTCATCGTCTTTTGTTATCATTACAACTCTTGCCAATAATTCTTTAGACTCATCGCTTTGTGGTGTAAAGATTCTATCTTTGGCTCTTTCTTCAGGTGTTCTTGTGTCAGGCAATTTTGAAGGAGGATCGTTAGATACAATTTGTCCATTAATGATATTTATACTATTTTTTTCAGATTCAAAAGCTGCTTTTTGAGCGGCCAATATAGCTTCTCTCTTTCGTTCTTTTTCAAACGCATAAAATAGACTATCTTTTAAATAATCTTCTCTAGTATATTCTTTATCCAGCTTTGGCTTTGGAAGTTGAACTGTTTCTCTGCCTTTTATAGGTTCTATTTTTGCTGGACCTTCATTTTTAGTTAATGCGTTTTTTGCGGTTTCTTTAGCTTTAGCTAGGTCTATTTTTTTAGTTTCTTTTAACTCTTGGATAGCTATTTTTGTTTCTGATGTAGTCGCTTGTTTTTCTTCAGATTTGCTTACAGATAATTGATCTATATCTATTTTGTTTGAAGTCTGATTTTTATTAATTCGATCTAAATTTTGAGAATTGTTTTTCATTTTTGCAATCTCTCTTTCCATCTGAGGATTTTGCATCAAATTGTCAACAGCAGGTTTTTGAATATTTGTAGCTATCGACTCTTCTTTCACTATTTTAGCTTCTTTATCAGCTATTTCTTTTTTTGCTTTAGCCTCCTTTTCTTTTGCAATAAGTGCATCTCTATCTGCTTTTTCTTTTGCCAACTTTTCTTCTAATTCTTTTTTAGCTTTTGCTAATTGAGCTTCTTTAGCTATTCTTGCTTCTTTATCGGCTAATTCTTTTTTGGCTTTAGCTTCCTTTTCTTTTGCAATAAGTGCATCTCTATCTGCTTTTTCTTTTGCCAATTTTTCTTCTAATTCTTTTTTAGCTTTTACTAATTGAGCTTCTTTCGCTATTTTAGCTTCTTTTTGCTTTGCAATAAGTGCATCTCTATCTGCTTTTTCTTTTGCCAACTTTTCTTCTAATTCTCTTTTAGCTTTTGCTAATTGAGCTTCTTTAGCTAGCTCTGCTTTTATAGCTTCTTTTTCTTTAATTTTTTTATCCAAAGCTAGCAACTCTTCATTACTAGCTTTCACAATCACATTATTTTTCATTTCAGGTTTAATTAATTTAGCTTTTGCCTTTTCTTTCTCCAGCTTAGCTAATTCCATAGTTTTATTAACTTCAGATCTTTTTATTGAATCTTCTATGCGTTTTTTATTTTCTTTAGTTTTAATTGCTAATAAATTAGCATTTTTTATAGAATCTAATTTTTCTTTTTGTGCTTTTGTTAAATTTGCAGTAATATTTTTTTCTTTTTCAGTCTTCTCTCTTGCTAATTGCGCCTCTTTTTCTTTGATAGATTGAATACTATCCATCATTTTTCTCTTCTCGTCTTCTTTTGATTTTTTAATTGCCATTTCCATGGAAGCTTTTCTTTCTGCTTCTGTTTTAGCGTCTAATGGAGGATTTGATGTTTTTACGCCTAAAACTGCCATGGCATTATCGAGTTCTTTGTTATTAGCTACAGGAGGTTCGGGTTTTTTAAATTCTTCTTTTGGTTTTTCTTCAATTACTGTTTTAGTCTTTTCCACCACGATAGGCTTTTCAATTACCTTTTCAATTTTTGGCTCTACTTTTATCGTATTGCTAGCATATTCAGATGTTGTGCTTTCAATTTTTGCTGGTTTATATTTATCATCTTCTTTTACTGCAGAATAGGGTTTTTGTTGTTTGTTTAAGGATTCATCTTTAGCAATATTTGAGGCAATAGCATCAACCTTCAAAGGCAAATTGCCAGGAGTTACTTCTTTCCCTTCTATAATAGCGTCAAAATCAGTATAAAATTTATCGAGAACCCTTCGCATTCCTATCCACATTGCATAGTTAGTACCTTCTAAATAGTCCGTATAATAGGCATCTTGCCAATCGATTTCCCCTTTTGTAAAAAAATAAAAATCATCATAAGCTTTTTCAAGGAGAGTTGTATTTTCTTTCACCAACTTCATATTGATACGGGTGTAAATTTTATAGCCTTTTGGATCATAAATAAAATTGGGGTAATGAACCTCTATGGAAGGGCTTAAAATATATGAGGCACCCGATTTTGTTGGTAATAAAGTATATTTAAAATTTTGAAAATCTTGATTAATTTTTTCTTTAAAATTATGCTTGTATGGAAATGTCCAAAAGTCACGAATAAGCTCTACTTTTATGGAATCGTTGATTTGCTTATTCCAATTGTTGGGTCTATTATCTACTAAGTCTGCAATATAAAGAGGATCACGCTTTTCGCTTTTCAGTTGATATTGTGTTTTATTATAAAAAGCAGATTGTGTATTGCCTTTCAAAGCCGTTTTTAAAGGATTTTGTGCAATAGACAACATGAAACTCGATGCAAATAATATGCTTAATGTGTACTTCATATCTTTTGAAGACTTTTAAGATTTGATTAAAGTGTCAAAATTAGTATATTTTTTATAATTTACAACTTATTTTTAAAAATATCTGTTAAAACTAATTTTTCTTTTGTAAAATTGCATAATTAATAATAAAAAAAGCGGCTTTTGCTCAAAATAATGATATCTAAAATGCAATTATTTTTCTCCTCAAAAGAGTATAAACGATTTAAAAAAAATAGATTGGCCTTATTTGGTTTAGCTGTTATTATATTTTTTTTCTTTATATGTATTTTTGGATATATTTTAATTCCTGAAAATTGTAAAGATGCAAATATTCAAAGGATTGACAGTAAGCTCAAAAATCCTGGATATTCAATAAATGTTATTCCTGTAGAATCCTTAAGTACATTTAAAATTTCAGATAATTTTTTTGGGGCTGATAATGTCGAAAGTCCAGTTAGTATATTAGATAGCTTTTACATATCCGAGGATATGTTTTTCTATCAAAATAATTTTAAAGTATGGAAGTCTATCCCTTTATCCAAAATTTTAACTAAAGATGAATTGAACATTAAAGATAATAATAAGCTGCAAAATATTATCTCTTCAAAAATCAAAACGAGGACATTTCTATTGGGTACCGATAGTCTAGGAAGAGATGTCTATAGTCGTTTGATATTAGGTGCTAGAATTTCACTTTCGGTTGGGTTTATAGCAGTAATCATTTCCTTGATTATAGGTGTAATTTTAGGAATGTTATCGGGCTATTATGGCGGAAGAATCGATAAGGCTATTATGTGGGGAATCAATGTTTTTTGGTCTATACCTACCGTATTATTATCAATGGCTTTGCTGGTGGCTTTTCCATCGGAAAGCAAACATCAATATCTTATCGTTTTTGTGGCTGTAGGGCTTACTATGTGGGTAGATACGGCTCGATTAATCAGAGGTCAATTTATGCAAATCAAACAAAAATCGTTTGTTGAAGCTACACAATCCCTTGGTTTTTCAGATTTTAGAATTATTTTTAAGCATATATTTCCCAATACCTTTACCACCTTAATTGTCATTACATCTTCAAATTTTGCTACGGCTATTTTGCTCGAATCGGGTTTGAGCTATCTTGGACTAGGCGTTCAGCCGCCTACCCCTTCTTGGGGTAGTATGATGCGTGAATATTTTGCGTTTATTGGTTCGGATTTATCGTATTTATCTATCTTTCCCGGTTTGTGTATTTCGTTAGCTGTTTTTGCGTTTAATGCATTGGGAAATGGACTTCGCGATGCATTTGATATCAAAGGTTTATAGAAATAAACACATATTAAAGAATAAAATAATAAAGGCTATAGCATAAAGCAATATTTTTAGCCATTTGGGATTGACAAAAGTGCCCATTATTACTCTATTGGAGGTAAAATATACTAGTGGAAATACCGCAAAACCTAATTGTAAGCTCAGTATCACTTGACTCAAAACCAACATATCCATCGTTTTTTCTTCACCAAAAAAATGGAGAATAATCCAAGAAGGCAAAATTGCTAAGCTTCTAGTAATCAACCTTCGAAGCCAAGGTTTTATTTTCAAATTCACAAAGCCTTCCATTACGATTTGACCAGCCATTGTTCCCGTAATAGTCGCATTTTGACCACTTGCCAGCAATGCTATGGCAAATAATATGCTTGCAAAACCAACCCCGAGCAATGGATTTAGTAGTTTGTAAGCATCCATAATATCTACTACTTCGTGCATACCATTTTTGTAGAAAGTGGCTGCCGCCAATATGAGAATACTCGCATTGATAAAAAATGCTATACTCAAAGACAACGTACTATCAATCGTACTGTAAAAAATGGATTTGGAACGATCTTCTTTTTTATGATTCTTTTTCACCAAAGCAGAATGTAAATAAAGATTATGCGGCATAACGGTAGCACCTAGAATTCCAATCGCAATCCAGCGCATATTGGCATCCAAAATAAGTGATGTTTTGGGAATGAAGCCCATTATTATTTTTGAAAAAAGAGGCTCAGCCAAGTACAATTCAATTGAAAAACATAAAAAGATAATGGCAATGAGTCCCGCTACAAAATATTCTAACCATTTGTAGTATTTGTCAAACAAAAACAAAATGAAAAGAATGTCAATAGCCGTGATTAGAACGCCCCATTGCAGCGGAATTCCAAATAGAAGCTTGAGCGCAATAGCACTTCCAAGTACTTCGGCTAAATCCATAGCGATGATACCAATTTCGGCCAAAATCCACAACGTAAAATTTACCGGTTTTGAATAATATCGTTTTGAAGCCTCCGCCAAATCCAATCCAGTAGCGATTCCCAATCGAATGGCTGCATGTTGCAAAAAAATGGCAAAAATATTCGAAATTAATATAACAAAAAGGAGCTGATATTCAAACTTGCTACCACCTGCAATGTCCGTAGCCCAATTTCCAGGGTCCATGTATCCAACCGCTACAAGAAATCCTGGCCCAAAATAACGCATTAATTTAGACATACTTATATCTTATTTTGCACAATTTTTATGCAAAGCTAAAAATATTTTTAGGAATGCCTAAAAATTATTTTCGTTTTTTAGCAAAAAACTCTTGCATTAATGATTTGCAGGCTTGTTCTTCTATTCCCCCTATAATTTCTGTTTTGGGATGCAAAAGGGAAGGACTGTAAAGCGAAAATCCACATTTATCTTCTTTGGCGCCATAGACTACCGTGCCTATCTGAGACCAACGAAGTGCGCCCGCACACATAGCACAAGGCTCAATCGTAACATAAAGAGTACATTCTTTCAAATATTTTGAATTCATAAATGAAAAAGCACTTGTCAATGCAATGATTTCCGCATGTGCTGTGCTATCGTTGAGCATTTGAGTTTGGTTATAACCTCTAGCTATAATTTGATTTTTTGCTACAACTATAGCACCAATAGGGATTTCATCGGCTTCAAAAGCCCGCAACGCCTCTTTCAACGCTTGATTCATAAAATGTGCATGGTCTATCATATCTATTATTTATATGAAAAATTCATAATTTTTTTTTTATTTAATTCCATTCCAGCGCATTCTCTCGGGTTCGGTAACTGGAATTATTGGAAAATTTGGTTTTGTGATGGGTGGAGAAAAAAGTTTGTTGTTTTGTAAGATCTTTCCATTGTTTTCTGAAAAATCAATTTCAACGTCTTTGGAAGGAAATACGATTGGAGAAAGTCTATACTTCACTTTTGCCAATCCATGAAGGGTTTGTTTTTTTTGAAAAATGGCTGGAAACTCAAACAATACATCGCTCACCGTCCAGAATCCTTTGTTGTTTTTTTCAAAATGGACTTTTGCGTAATATTGTTTTACTTGAATTTTAATACCCAAAATCCATAGGATTAATTTGGTTTTGAAATTAAAGATAGAAATATTTTCAATATTCTGATGCGCCATAATTTCAAATCCTAAAATGGCTTTGCTTTCCGTAGCGATATAAAGCGTGCTTGTAGTCACTAAGGTCTTTTTTAAAAAATGCTGAATCTCTATTTTTGCAACCTCTTGACTTTGATATATTTCGGTGTTGATGAAATTGTATTTTACCTCATACTTTGAATCAGGGGCGAGCAAATAGGTAAAAATTCTGTTTAGGATATTCGTCCCTTTGATATAGGTATACAGCGACAACTCGTTGAAATTCATACGATCTGCTACTCTTTTTCCTATGATTGTTTTTATTTTTTCTTTTGCAAAGCTATCTTCATAAGCTATGCTAGCGAGCAATTTTGTATTGCTATTGAGTAAATAGTAAGGACGTGTTTCGAGCATCCTATTTTTCTGAAATTGATACAGCTGAAACTGTAATTCTTGTGCCTTAAAGGTCTTGCCCGATTCTATAAATTCCTCACGATACGTGCCGTTTTGATAAAATGAAAATGGGGCATGATTTTCCAAAACTTTTTGAAAGGCCTCTTCTATCATTGCTTTGGCATTGGTAGGCGAAATGGTAGTTCCCGATAGCGAAATATGAGCTCGAGAAAGAAAAAAAGTATCTTTGATTAATTTGAACGAAAAAGAGATGGGAACATAACTCAATGATTGCAACGAATATGTGCTGGATTCAGCCCCAAAAAAGGAAATTTTACCCTCTTTGTCTGAAGTGGCTATTACCTTTCCATTTTCAACTAATTTTGCGGCATAAATCGGTTTTTTATCCAAAGAATCTTTTACCCAAAAGTTCTTTTGCCCATAGAGCGACAAAACAATAAAACTGAAGAAAAATAATGAAAGACAACGTGTTTTCAAGATTTATTTTTCGGAACGATTGAGAGAATGTATGATGAGTAATGCCCAGCCAAGCATCATCAGTACCCCGCCAATGGGCGTTGTGGGCCAGATAAATTTGAAATTGATATGATGCAATTCTTGAGTGGTCATCAGTAAATTGGATCCTGTAAAAAGAAGAATTCCGATAGTGAAAAACCATCCGGCTAGGTTCAATCTTTTTGAAATATGCTGGGTGGATAAATAAATTAAAGGCACTAGATGAAAGAATAAATATTCTATTCCTACTCTGTAATTTGCATAGCGTTCGGGGTCAATCTTACCCTTGATGCCATGAGCGCCAAATGCACCAAATGCAATACCAAAAAATCCGTATATGCAAGCTATTGTCAAAAATTTTCTCATCATTTAGAATTATACTCGTTCAAGTTAGAAGCAAAAATAGATACTTTGATAAAAAACAAGCCACTTATTTCAAACTATTGCATCGAATTGCTATTTTTTAGTTTATTTTGCAGAAAAAAAGGAAATGTTTGGGTTTTTTAAGAAGAAAAAAGAAGAAATAAACATTGATTTTTCAAAAATAGGCGTTGATTTTCATTCTCATTTGGTGCCAAGTGTAGACGATGGCGTTGAAAAAATTGAAGAGGCAATAGAAATTATAAATTATCTAAAATCAATTGGTTATCAAAGAATCTATACGAGTCCTCATGTCATGCAAGAAGGATTTGTGAATACAAAAAATGGACTAGAATCCGTTTTTAATTCGCATTTTGATGCCTACAATCAAGTATTGCCTACGTCACTTATTGCAGAATATTTTGTAGATGAAGCTTTTGTGAAATTAGTAACACAAAAGGATTTACTTACTTTTGGTCAAAATTATATCTTGATAGAAACCTCCATGAATTATGATTTTCCTATCTTCAACGAAGCCCTTTTCAAATTACAAACGCAAGGCTACAATCCTATTTTGGCACACCCTGAGCGGTATTCTTTTCTGTATGAAGAACAAAATTATATAGAAAAATATGAAGACCTCAAAGAGCGAGGCATTTTATTTCAGCTCAATCTTTTTTCGTTGGTAGGTTTGTATGGACAAAAAGTACAAAAAGTAGCAGAAACACTTATCGATCATCAACTCTATGATTTGGTAAGTTCGGATATTCACAAGGTAGGTCAATTGAAATTATTTGAAAAATTGAGACAATCCGAATATCTCCACAAATTAATCGAATCAGGAAATTTGAGGAATCTAGAATTTTAAGATTCTTTGCTAGACAAGGTGTTTTCTACCTCCTTTTTATCATATTTTTTTTATTTTTGTTCGTTTAACAAATAAATATGCAAGTTTTAGAAACCGCAATCCCTGAGGTTATACTTTTTCAACCCAGAAAATTTGATGACCCACGGGGTTATTTTTTTGAATCGTTTAATAAAGAAACCTTTGCTGCAATTGGTATTACCCAAAATTTTGTTCAAGACAATCAATCCAAATCCACAAGAGGCGTTTTGAGAGGCTTGCATTATCAAACGGGAGAACATGCACAAGCTAAATTGGTGCGTGTATTGGAAGGCGAAGTGCTGGATGTGGCGGTAGATATTCGCAAAGGTTCACCTACATTTGGGAAGCATGTAGCGGCTATTCTTTCGGCTGAAAATAATCGTCAAATGCTCGTTCCAAGAGGTTTTGCGCATGGTTTTGTAGTATTGAGTCCTACCGCAACTTTTTTCTATAAATGTGATAATTTGTATAATAAAGAAAGCGAAGGAGGCATAATTTGGAACGATCCAGCTATAGGAATTGATTGGAAAATAGACTTAAATGAAGTATTATTATCCGAAAAAGATGCTATCTTGCCTACTTTGGAAGTGTGTAGAAATGATTTTGAATACAAGAAATAAAATTAATAGATGAAGCATATAATTGTAACGGGAGGAAATGGACAACTAGGCAGCGAAATCAAAGAATTGGCGCCTCAATTAAAAGATTATACCTTCCATTTTTTTGACTTTCAGGAATGGGATATTACCGATGAATCCAAAAGTTTGGAATTATTTGAAAAAATTCAACCCAGTTTTCTTATTAATTGTGCTGCGTATACCGCTGTAGATAAAGCAGAAACGGATGTAGAAAATGCCAATAAAATCAATGGGGATTGTATCGCAATGCATAGCCGCGTTTGCAATCAATTTGCAACACATTTTATTCATGTTTCTACCGATTTTATATTTGATGGCAAAAAATCAGAGCCTTATATCGAATCCGATACGCCCAATCCCATTTCTATCTATGGAAGTAGCAAGTTATTAGGCGAAAAATTATTGCAGGAAAATGCGCAGTCTTATACTATTCTGCGAACATCTTGGGTTTATAGCCGTTTTGGAAATAATTTTGTAAAAACGATGATGAAATATGGCAGAGAGCGCGGTGCGTTGAGCGTTGTTTTTGACCAAATTGGCACGCCTACTTATGCGGCAGATCTGGCGGCGGCTATTGTTTTTCATTTAGACCAATGGGTGGCTCATAAAAACAATGTGTATCATTTCTCCAACGAAGGGGTGGCGAGCTGGTACGATTTTGCATTTGAAATTTTCCAGCAAAAAAATATTGCTTGTAAGGTTACACCTATTTTGGCGGTAGCCTATCCTACTCCTGCCGATAGACCCAAGTATAGCGTCATGAATAAGGAGAAAATCAAAAAAGAAATAGGAATAGAAATTGCTCATTGGAAAGAAAGCTTGCATAGATGTCTTCAATTTTTAGATTAAGCGATAGCGAAATAAACGCTATGTCCGCAATGCTAAAACAAGCAGGCGAGGCAGTTTTGGAAATATACAATCGTGTAGATAATGGCTGTGAATACAAAAAAGATGGCTCACCCATAACGCTTGCCGATACACTTTCTAATCAATATATTTGTGAGTTTTTGGAAAAATCCTTTTCATTTCCTATCATTAGCGAAGAAAATAAAGAGCTAGATTATACCATTCGCCGTCAATATGAATATGTATGGCTAGTAGACCCTTTGGATGGCACCAAAGAATTTGTGAATAAACGCGATGAGTTTACGCTCAATATCGCACTTGTGCTTAATGGCGAACCTATTTTTGGGATGATATATGTGCCTGTATTTCAAGAGCTTTTTTATGCCCAAAAAGGGGAGGGCTGTTTTTTTGAAAAAGCAGATGTCCGCGAAAAGTTGTTTTCAGCATCCAAAGTAGCTCAAAAAGGTAACAAACTAGAAGCCCTGTCTAACGATAAAATTGTGTTGGCGTTGTCCAAATCGCACCAAAAATCATTTCAACAATCCGATTTTTTTGAATCTTCGGAAAATATTCACTTTCAAACGATTGAAATGGGTAGTTCCTTGAAATTTTGTAGATTGGCACAAGGCGAAATAGATGTATATATTCGCAATGCGCCTACAATGGAATGGGACACGGCGGCAGGGCAAATTATTGCTGCTGAAGCTGGTAAAAAAGTGCTGAATTTTGAATCCTTTGAGCCTTTGATTTATAATAAATCCAATCTGTTAAATCCTTTTTTTATTGCTTTTTAATTTTTTAAAATTCTTTTTATGAATAAATTTATATTCGCATTTTTTTTAATCCTATTTTATAGTTCTAATGTAAAGGCACAAGGAACATTTACAACCAATAACGAAGAAATGGAGCGTATTGTAGACCGATGGGAAATCAAGAATAAAGCCTTTTATAGAAATTTTAATACAGGCGTAAAACCCTATAGCAAAATGGGTATTGCGACTTCAATGGATAGTTTTTCCAACGGTCTAGATAAGTCTAAAGTGGATGCTTTTGAATTGAAGTATATGGATGAAGAAAATATGGGCACAAGTGATAAAATAGTTGCAACAAAAAAGGGAATTTTTAATTTGTTTTACAAAAGAGAAGCTGCTTTTTTAGAAGGATATGATAAGGGATTTTACCTAAAAGTTAATCCTATTTTGGAACTGAAATATGGAAAAGAAAAAGGCAACGACAATTCGTTGTACAAAAATTCGAGAGGATTGGAAGCGCAAGGACGCATTGGAGAAAAAGTTAGCTTCTATTTTCAACTGACCGAAAATCAGATGCGACCGATGCAGTATGTTTCGGATTTTAGTCGTGGCAATTTTGGTCAAAACAACTATAATTTTAATCCAGGCTTTGGGTATTGGAAAGAATTTGGGACGAATGGGTTTGATTATTCCAATTCATTGGGATATATTGATATTGCCGCATCCAAAAATATCGCTATTTCATTGGGACACGATAGAAATTTTTATGGCTATGGCTATCGTTCCTTGCTTTTGAGCGATAATTCGGCACCTGCTTTTTTTCTGAAAGCCAACGTTAATATATGGAAATTTCACTACCAAGTCCTTTTCAATCAACTGACTGGTCAATATGTGCGAGGAGGCGATGCGTTATTGCCCAAAAAATATGCGGCATTTCATCTCTTGACATATAAAGCGAATAAAAATTTGGATATTGCATTGTTTGAAGGGGTTGTGTTCAACCGAAATGATGGTTTTGATTTGAATTATTTGAATCCTGTAATTTTTTATAGAAGCATTGAGTATGCTCAGGGAAGCGCGGATAACTCCTTGATGGGAGCGCAATTCAAGCAAAATATTAAAAATACGGCTCAAGTATATGGACAATTGATTTTGGATGATATGCAAGTGAAAGAATTTTTGAAAAGTTCGGGCTGGTGGGCCAATAAATATGGCATACAGCTAGGTGCAAAATATATGGATGTAGCTAAAATCAAAAATTTAGATGCACAGATAGAGTTCAATATGGTTCGTCCCTATACGTATTCACATTACAATATTTCGTATGGTGGCGATACAATGGCTAATTATACAAATTATAATCAAGCACTTGCACATCCTTTAGGCGCTAATTTTACCGAATTTATGTTTAAAATTAGATACAGCCCAATTCCTAAGTTAAATATGGAATTGAAATATTTTGTGATAAATAAAGGATTGGATAGTGGTACACAATTGTTTGGAAATGATATATTTGCAAATACAAATACCAATAACATACCTAATAGTTTTGGGGTAAGACAAAATCAAGGATTTAATAATAATATCAATATCCTTGCCTTAAATGCTTCGTATCAAATATGGCACAATGTATTTTTGGAGATGGATATGATTTATAGAAATTCAAAATTTGAAAATCCAAGTTTGAACCAATCCACGGTAGGCGTTCAAGCGGGAATCCGAGCCAATCTTAGACGTAGAGAGCAGCTATACTAGTCTACTCTATACCAATATTGCGTTCTGCCTATTAAGGAAAAACCAATAAAGCCTCTCAGTTTTAGCTTGTCTTTTCCTTCTAACGAAAATTTGCAGCTATATTCTTTGCCCGATTTAGGGTCTACGATAGTGCCATCTACCCATTCATCACCCTCTTTTTTCATTTTCGACATAATTTCTAGCCCTATCAAAGGTTTGTTTTTAAGCGCACCTTTGCAATTTTTGCATTCATCGTGGTCCACTTTTGTCAATAACTTGATAATTTTGCCATACAATAAGCCATTTTTTTCATAAATCTGAACATAGGATTTGGCTTGTTTGGTTTCGTCATCTATGGTTTTCCACGTACCTATTGGACTTTGTGCATTTGCTATAAAACAAATGAAAAATAAACTAAAAAGCAAACTACATTTTTTCATACTTTATTTTTTTTGGTTAATTCGTCCCAAAAATAATGATTTTTAATGAAAAATCAATCAATTATTTCCAATTCATAGGTTTGTGTTCCATAAGCCTGAATATTGCAAGCACCTGTTTTGAAATTAAAACGGTATTCGTGAAGTGGACAAAGGATTTCGTCGTTGCAGATTTTACCTATTCCTAGGCTAGCGCCTTTATGTGGACAAAGATTGTCTATCGCAAAGAATTGTTCATTTTGGTTGATGATACAAATTTCTTTTTCTCCTATAAATACTATTGAGGTATCACCATCTTTAGGTAATTTTTTACGTGCTACTTTTATGATCATTTACTAGTGCTACTTTTAAATTTTAGTTTGAGCTTATTTGTCATAACAAAAATACGTTTTCCAACTTTTGTGGGGTTAAAAAATATTAAAACTGTATTTTTGTTGAAGTTTAAAATTCTTGTTCTTTTGAAAATAGTATTAGTAGGTACAGCAAATCCATATAGAGGCGGGGGTATTTCCACTTTCAACGAACGATTAGCTCTAGAATTAAAACAAATGGGGCATGAGATTATTATATATAATTTTATCTTGCAATATCCTGATTTTTTGTTCCCAGGTACATCGCAGTATGCGGATACTCCTCGAAAAGATGAAGTATCTAATTATAGAAAAGTCAATTCTATTAATCCTTTCAATTGGATTAATATGGGCCTAGAATTAAAAAAAATGCGTCCTGATTTGTTATTGTTTCGCTTTTGGACACCTTTTATGGGGCCTTGTTTTGGGACAATAGCGCATATCGCAAAAAAAAATGGGCATACCAAGGTACATGCTTTGATAGATAATGCAATACCTCATGAGGCAAATTTTTCGGATAAGATATTTTCAAAATATTTTTATAGTGCTGTAGATAAGTTTGTCGCTATTTCAAAAAAAGTGAAATCTCAATTGAAGGAACAAACTTCAAAAGAGGTCATTTATAGTCCGCATCCTATTTACGATATTTATGGCGATAAGGTAGATAAAAAAATAGCTAGAGATTATTTTCAACTTAATTTGGACCAAAAAGTAATCTTATTTTTTGGATTTATAAGAGATTACAAAGGATTGGATTTATTGATAGAATCGATCAAATTACATCCCGATATCAAACTTATTGTAGCAGGGGAGTTTTATATTCATTCCAAGCCCTATTTTGATTTAGCAGAAAAATTATGCGTTTCTAATCAAATTTTATGGAAAAATCAGTTTATCCCAGACGATGAAATAAAATATTATTTCTCAGCTGCCGATGTAGTGATTTTACCTTATAAAAATGCCACGCAAAGTGGAATTACTCAAATAGCGTATCATTTCAATACACCTATGATTGCTACTAATGTAGGAGGATTAGAAGATTTTGTGAAAGATGGGGAAGTCGGATTTTTGGTGAATCCCGATTCAGAATCTATTGCAAAAGGAATTAATCGTTTTTATAATGAAGCTAAAGAAATTGAATTTTCGGAAAATGTCAAAATTGCCAAAAAAGCCTTTGACTGGAATGTATTAGCTTCAAAAATTATTACAATTTAAATGATATCGATACTTGTAAATTTCTCCCCAATCCACTAATCCCACTCATATAATTTCTGTAATGTGAATCAAAGATATTGTTCAATGTAAGATTGGCATGAATATGCTTGTTGAATTTGTATCCACAAGATAAATTGAGTATAAAAAACTCGGGTGTACCCATAATGTTATTGTTTTCAATTGCTGCAAAACTATTTATCATTTCATTATTTGGGTTATAAAAACTAATGGGTTTTGCGCCATTATAATTGACCCAAAAATGTGTCGATAATTTTCCTTGCTGTCCTTTAATTCCTATATTGCCATAAATTGGTGGTATGTCGTCAAGATATAATTGAGTATCTTTTTGTACGCCGTAATTATAATGAATTGAAAAATACCCCATCCATTGTTTTGAAAAATGATAACGTGCATCGATATCGGCACCCAAAACATAGCTTTCAGCTATATTGGCTCGTGTATATACTTTGTACGTTTCGTCCAAAGTAATTTGATTGAAGCTATCTAGAGCTTTAGTTCCTATTTTATTATGATACAAATATACATAAGGCGCTATTTGAAGCTCAAGCATATCATCAAATTTTCGATAAAAATGCCCTTCAATTCCAAGGATATTTTCATTTTTTAGATTCTCGTTTGGAACTAAAATTGTTGTAGAGAGTGGGTTGGAAATGTTAAATCCATCAGGCATTCTGGAGCTGAGAAAAGCTGTAGCAGCATAATTATTGTTTTCACAAGAATGTCTTGTCCAAGAGATTTGAGCATTGTATGAAGTATTAAAAATGCTTAGATTTTCATTACTAGTATTGCTAAAAGGAGCAATATTTTTGTAATAATATTGAAGTCTTTGAATCCCAAGATTTACCCCTGCAAAAAGAGCCGTTTTATCATCTATTCGATGTTCAATTTTTAGGTAAGACATCGAATTAATAGTAGCTGGACTCAATTCAGGGCTTGAAATGTTAAAGAAATTTGAGTATAATGATTTAGATGTGTCAGATATTTTTGAATTGGAATTAGAGGTACTATTTACGGTCTCTAACTTAGCATTCAACCCATAAAACAAGACCCATTTCCAGTTGAAATTTTTATGAGCGTCTATATTCAGTTCCAATTTTGAAGTGTTAAAAGCTATGGATTTTTCAAAAGGACTTTGATATTTTCGGAAAAAAGTAGATTGTGATAGTGTTGAATATCCAAGATTGATATTTAATTTGGAAAATAAATATTGTTTTTTATGGAATTGAAAGCCTAAAGTACTTGCAAATAAAGAAATATTATCGCTATTTGTAGCAAAAAATTGAAAAGCCTCCTTGTTTTGAGTTGAATGCGTTTGGGTAGCATCTTCAAGTCGGCTGAAATAAAGGCCTAGCATTACATTGCTTTCATTGCCAAATTTAAGTGTAGATTGATTTCCCACTTGAAATAGTTTGAAATGAGACTGTGAAATAGTATTAGGATTCGATGAATTTTTATAAATATCTTGTTTAGTATTATCTTGCCAAAGCACCATTCCAAGCTCTTGTCCCCATGTATTGTTTTTGTCATTGTGTTTTTGACCAATTTCATAAGCTCGTGGACAATAAGCCGAAAACTGAAATTTTGTTCTAATTTTTGAATTCGAAAATCCAAAAGATATCTTGGGCGTCAACGCATTTGTATTAGTATTGAAATGAAGTGCTCCCTTTACAAATCCCGTTTTCGTAGTAGTAAAATTATCTCTGTCCGAAATAAAATTTATTCCACCACCTATTGCATTGCCTCCATAATGAATGCTATTATTTCCATACAAAAGCTCAATTTTATCAAAATTCGTGGCATCTATTAAGTTTAATAATAAGCTATTGTCATAATTTGAGAAATTTAAAGAAATCCCATCGATTGAAGTCACAATCTGATTTTGTCCAAATCCTCTTGAATATATTTGACTATGAAAAGGACTCGTTTGTGTGGTATAAAAATGACTGTATTTTTCCAAAATAGTCTTCGTGAGTCCTTGTTCGGCAAATGAAAAAGAGTCTTGGATAAGGGTATGTGTTTTATGTGAAATTTCCCCTCGAGTTTGTTCCTTTTTTTGAAATGAAAAAATGGCATCACGCATCAAATAGGGCTCAACCTGAGCAGAAAGATAAAAAGTAAATATTTGGAATAAAAAAAATAAACTTTTTTGACCCACAAATTATATTTTGATAAGTGAATACCCAAAAGACAAATACAATGTATTCATATTGCCATTGAAGAATTCATTACCATTATTTAAGATGGCTTTATAGTTTAATTTTTGCATAGATCGCATATAACGCACATCTAATTGCCAACGCTTGGCTATATTTAACCCCAAACCTGCTTGTAGCCCCCAATTTAAATTATCCTTATTTAGCGTAAGGTCAAATACGCCTTCATTTTTTTGTATAGCCTCATTTATTTGTTTAAAAGCATATGGTCCTGCTTGAATTCGAAGGGTGCCTATTTTGTATCCTACCATCAAAGAACCCGTGAGTGTCCCCAATCCAAAACCATCAGAAACAGTATTTGGGGATTTGTATAAATCTATAGATGTTCTATTGAAGATATATATGATTTCAGGTTGAATGAAGAGCCCTCCAATTTTTACACGTGAGAAAATTCCAAAATTATAACCTATTTTACTATCTGCATTAGGCATACTATCTGCATTGCTGATGCCAAAATTTGAAAGATTGATTCCTGCGCAAGGTCCTAAAACAAATTGTTGTGAAATAGATACTTGGCTAATTGCCAGGAGAATGATTAAAATATATTTTTTCATAATTATGCGCAAAAATATTATATTTTTCTCAATAAAGCAAATCTCTGAACAAGAAGTTAACAATTTTTACTACTTTTGCATGGTTTTAATCAGATTTGAAGTGAAAATAGTAGATAAATTAGAAAAGGCTAATGGAAAAACGCTTTTTTCATTAGAGATTCTTCCCCCACAAAAAGGAAAAAAAATCAATGATTTGTTTAACGTATTGGACCCTTTAATGGAATTCAATCCTGCCTTTATAGATGTAACTTATCATCCCGAAGAAATGATTTATAAGAGAAGAGCGGATGGATTGATTGAAGAAGCTCCTTTGCGAAAAAGACCTGGAACAGTGGGTATTTGTGCGGCTATTTCTTATAAATATGATATAGAAACGGTACCTCATCTTGTATGTATTGGCTTCTCAAAAGAAGAGACCGAAGATGCATTGTTTTCATTGTATTATCAAGGTATTGAGAATGTTTTACTTCTAAAAGGGGATTCAAAAAATCAAGTGCAAATAGAAAAATTTAATTGTCATAAATACGCCAGTGAATTGGTAGCTCAGGTATCGAATATGAATAAAGGAACTTTTCTACACGAAGAGACTTTAAATGAAATGGAAACGGACTTTTGTATAGGTGTAGCAGGCTATCCCGAAAAACACTTTGAGGCACCCAATTTAAATACGGATTTGAAATGGCTTAAACATAAAGTAGATTTAGGAGCAGAATATATTGTAACTCAAATGTTTTTTGATAATAAAAAGTATTTTGATTTTGTAGATAAGTGCCGAAAAATGGGGATTAATGTCCCAATTATTCCAGGACTGAAACCTTTGGACGCCAAGCATCAATTGAAAACCTTGCCTTCACGATTTTTTATAGAATTGCCTGAACCACTTACTAAAGAAATTGAGAAGTGCACAAATAAAGCGGATCTAATGCAAGTAGGCATAGATTGGTGTATTGAGCAGTCCAAAGAATTGAAAGCGGCGGGAGTTCCATCGCTTCACTATTATACGATGAGTAGGAGTGAAAGTATTGTGAAAATAGCTAAATCTGTTTTTTAAAACCTATTTGTAATATATTTGATATGAAGTTTTTGGTAGTAGGTCTTGGAAATATTGGCGAGGAATATAAATATACTAGACATAATATTGGTTTTTTGGTGCTAGATAGGATGGCGAGCAAATACAATGTTTCGTTTAAGAGCGATAGGTATGCCGATATAGCAGAATTTAGACTCAAAAACAAAAAAGTAACGCTTATCAAACCTACTACTTATATGAATTTAAGTGGGAAAGCATATAAATATTGGATCGATAAAATAGATATTCCTATAGAGCATTCTATGGCCATAGTAGATGAATTAGCCCTTCAATTTGGGACACTTCGAATTAAAACCAATGGAAGTAGTGGCGGTCATAATGGACTAACGAATATTGAACTTGAACTCAAAACCCAAAAATATCCTCGACTTCGTTTTGGTATAGGAAATGAATTTCACAAAGGGGGACAAATAGATTATGTTCTTGGAAAATGGAATGATGAAGAAGTTTCAAAACTTCCAGAGTATATAGATAGAACAATTGCTGCTATTGAAGAAAGTATTTTAGCTGGATTTGCAAAAGCTATGAATACGTTTAATTGATTTTTAATCCTTCTTAAATATTAAAAATTTAACTTCTATAGGTTTAAAATCCAAGGCAAAACCAAGTTGGCTACTAAAAATCCCCCTATCATAAAACATATGGTAGCCACCAAGGAAGGCCATTGAAGATTGGACAAACCCATTATGGCATGACCGCTAGTACAACCTCCAGCATATCTTGTCCCAAAACCTACCATAAAACCACCAAGTACCATCATAATAAATCCTTTTATTGTCATAAGTGAGCTCCAATTAAAAAGCTGTGAAGGTAGCAATCCGTCTATTTTTGTAATACCATAAGATGCTAATTCTTTTGCTAATTCGGGATGGATATCAATAGGATTGGTATTAGATAGTAATTGACTAGCGATGATCCCTCCAATGAATATACCTAATACAAAAAATAAATTCCATATCTCTTTTTTCCATTCATACTTGAAGAATGGAATTCCTGCCGGTATACAACTTGCACATATATGCCGGAGTGAGCTAGATATTCCAAAAGATTTATTTCCAATAATCAAAAGAATAGGAACTGTAAGTCCTATTATGGGGCCTGCAATGTACCAAGGCCATGGGTTTGTGATAAATTCCATATTTTATTTCAATAAATTTCTAAGTTCTAATTCGTTCAATTCTTTGTTAAATGTATTTATTTTCTCACTATTTTTATACACAATAATAACGGGCAATGCTTCGATTTTTTCTGATTTCACTAATTTTTTTGATTTATCTACATCAATTCTTAGGATCTTGACCTCTGGATGATTTTCGGCTTCAATTTTTTCAAAAATAGGTTTCATACGCATGCATGGCGCACACCATGACGCAAAGAAGTCTACAAGTAGAATTTGATTTTCAGAGGCCATTTTTTGAATGGTTTCCATGGTGTATTCGTCTTGAGAAGAAGCTGTTCCTATAGGAAAAGCACTTTCCCATGCCATCATACCCCCTTTTAATTCATATACTTTTTTAAATCCTTTCTCTTGCAATAATTGACTTGCATTGGCACTTCGTCCACCTGATTTGCAATAAATAAATATAGGTATTGTCTTATCTAATGCTTCAATTTTTGACTCAAAATCTGCATCGTAAATATTTATGTTTTGTGCTTGAGGAATATTACCTTCATTGAATTCTTCAGGCGTTCTAACGTCGATAATTTGTTTCTTTTCGGTTTGCTCAAGTCTACTTACAAAGCTATTTATATCTAAAAGTTCATACCCTTTTGAGTTTTTTTGAGCACATGAACATAAAAATGTCGAAAGAATGGTGAATAATAATGCTTTTTTCATTGCGATTAGTTTGAATGCTTTTTTATTAAATCATATAACTCATTAGTATCTACAACCCCCGAATGCCTCCAAAGCATCTCTCCTTTTTTATATAACATGAGAGTTGGGATACTTCTAATTTGGAGAAAAGAAGATAAATCCTGATTTTTTTCAGTGTCAATTTTGACAATGGTTGCTTCTTCTCCTATTTTTTCTTTTAGTTGCATCAAAATAGGTTTCATGGCTTGACAAGGTCCGCACCAGTCTGCATAAAAGTCTAATAATACAGGCTTTTCGCTATTTATTAAATTTTGGAATTTATCGTTCATAAATATTTATTTTACGTCTTCGTATATTATTTCTTGAGCGTTTTCTTGGGTATTTTTGTTTTTAGGAGTTATTACGCATGCATCACCACAGCATCTTATGTTGAATAATGAAAGTAGTGTGAAAAGTAACCCAAGTATACCTAAAGATTTATCTCCAATCGAAAAGCCTTGATATATAATTCCTGAGCCAATTATCAGTCGTAAAACACGTATCATATTCCAGTTTTGTAATAAAATAGACATCATATTCTAAATTTTTACAAAAATAATTAAAACCATTATTTAATAACGTATCAATTGTTACACAAAGAATAGTTAATGTATTATTCTTTGATTATTTTGAATTTATCGGTGTAGGAGTCAATTTGAACTTCAATGAAATAGATCCCTTTCGCAATATTTTCTTGATTCCATTCAATGGTATTGCTTCCAGTTCCTAATTTTTCATTCTTTTCATTTATCAATTTTCCATTAATATCAAACAATCGGAACGTAGCTATTTTACTCACTTGACTTTCTAGTTTTATAAAGAAATTACGAGTAAATGGATTTGGATAAATTTCTATTTGTTGCAATCCATTTTTTTCTAAAATAGATGATACACACTTGATTACATTTACATTTAAAGAGAGGGTGTCTTTACAATTATTTATAGGTTCTATGTATATATATTGTACTGTATATATGCCACTTGAAAGTTGTTCTACGCTGAATTTATTTCCAGTAACTCCTGTTCCAAAGAATTTGCCTCCCACGGGTGTAGCTACTAGTGTCACAGGAATGGTTGGGCAATTATAAGAAGGGGCCAAAGATTTAAATTGTAAATTAGATTTTTCAATAACTTTTACAGTAGTATTGAGCGTGTCTTTACAGCCAAATTCGTTAGATACTTCTACTGTATAATCTGTTGAAACTTTTGGAAATACATTAATCGTACTAGCAGAAGAGGCAGCTCCTTGAGTCCATAAGTAACTTACTCCACCTGTAGCGGTTAGTTGGGCTTTTTCACCATCACAAATAATCGCATCATTTACGTTTCCTATAGGTTTTGGCTTAACTACCAATTCCGCGTATTCTGTTTTTTGACATTTTTCTAAGCTGGTTACTTTTACAGCATATTTTACAGTTTTTATACCTACAGCATTCACTTGATTTGAAGTACCTAATGTTCCCCAGTCTATGGAAGTACCTGCAGGAGCAATTACTCCTAAGGTACCAGTTTCGCCAAAACATACCGTATCATTTGTAGTGCTAATATCAAAATTTGGTTTCACCTCTAGTCTAAATTGAGCAGTGTCTTTACAATTCTTATCCGATGTTCCTATAACTTGGAATTGCTTTGAAATAGAAGTAACAATATTTCTAACAGAATCGGTATTATTGTCATCCCATTTATATGATTTAGCCCCGTTCGCAAATAGTATGGCACTATCGCCAATACATACTACATCTTTGAATTTATTGGAATAAATTATAATATTTGGTTGAGGATTTACTATCACTGGAATTGTAAATGTATTCATACATTTATTTGCATCGGTACCTGTAACTTTATAAATAGTTGTAATTAGAGGAGAAACCGCTTTTAACTGTCCAGTCCCTATGCTTCCCCAATTATAGGTTAATGCTCCCGTAGCAACTAGAGTATCTGATTCATACTTACAAATTCCATTAGGACGATTTTGTACAGCACTAACATTTGGAAGTGCATTTACTTTTAAATATGTTGAGTCTAGTTTTCTACATCCTTGATATCCAAGGTAGTATTTATAAATTCCAGTTTGATTGATATTATTCCCCAAAATATTAACCACTGGAGTTGTTTTTGTAGAATCATATAGCCATTGGTAGCTAAATCCATTAGCATGCGTTTGTCCAATAATTGCAGTATCATTTATGCAGACGGTATCTTTTATGGCGCTATAAAGTGGTAATTGAACACTTCTTATACTTACATCTCCCTTTTTAATACAATTATTGCTAGTGTTGATAGCTGTTGCCGTATATGTCTTGGTGCTATCTCCAACTGTTTTAGAGGTGCCTGCGCTATTATCTGGGCTCCATATTACTGTATTTGCATTAGTGGTTACATTCAGTTGAACAGATTGCCCATTGCATAAAGTAGTATCACGAGGCATAATTAAAGTTGGTAATGGATGAAGCTCTATACTATAAGTACTAGTTTTTTCGCATTTTCCTCTGGTAATGGTTACTTGAACATTGCTATTAGATCCAAATAAAATATTAGTAGAGTCATTTTCATCTTGATTTTCCCATAATATTCTATGTGGATTTTGCGAAAAACTATCTACAACTAATAATGTAGAATCGCCAAGACATACTTTATTAAATCGTTTGCTAAAGGTAGGATGCTGATATACCCAAATGGTTTTTTTTAGGGTATCATTTCCTCTTTTTTGGTCATCGGGATGATATACGATTGCATGAAATTCGAGTGGCTCATCAGTATTAAAAGTCATTTCACCTATATTTACGGTTAATGATGTTTTATCCAATATTGTAGTAGGTATATCTTTTCGTATTGAGTCTATCAAGACCCCATTTCTAAATACATTCATTTTTGCATAAGCACCTAGCATAGGTTGATTTCCTAAATTGTTAATTTTAACAGTCATCGGAATTTTCTTATCGCCACAAAAAGCAACAGTATCTGGCTCTATGATAGGGTCAACTGATAAGTCAAACTCTTTTTCGCCAAGAAAAATAGTATAGTCTTCAACTTCACCAAATGAAAAATTCATAACTGTACAGCCATTGTGAGTATTGCCTGCAAAATTTTCATAAGCAGATACTCTCATTAGGGTAGTAGATCCATAAGCAACCCCAACTTGTGGCAATGTTAATGTAAATGGAAAGTCTGTCCCAGGGGCGTTTGGAAAAGGCAAAGTGTTTGGAGTAGCTACCAATCTTTCGGTTAATTGAAATACTTTATCATTATTTAAATCAATAAAAACAGAAATCCCGGCTGGCCATGCAGTAAATCCCCCGTCACAATCATATCCATTTATAACCATATTGTATGTTTGTCCGGGTATTAATTGTGTAATTATGTTTGTAAAATTTGAATAGCCTACACAATTTGTGGAGACATTATTTAAGTTAGTACCTAAGATTTGAACCCTTCCAATTTTTTCGTCAATTGCAGAGGCTGGTGTAGGTAAAACTCCCCCACAATATAATAAAGGATTTGCTGGAGCTTGACCAAACAATGAAATAATTGCTGTATACAAAAACAATAAGGTAAAAATTTTCTTCATATCTATTCTTTTTAGGAGAATTTGGGGGTAAAGTTAGACATTTTTTTTGAATTTGTGGAAAAAAAGTTTAAATGGTAGAAAAAACTTATTTGTGGTAGAAAAATGTATAGTTTTACATATAAATTTTAAAGATGATAATTAGAAAAGGATATGAAGCTGATTTTGAAGCTGTTTTAGAAATGATAAAAGAGCTAGCACTTTTTGAGAGAGAACCCGATGCGGTAATTAATACCGTAGAGAGAATGCATGAAGAAAAAGATTATTTTCAATTTTATGTAGCCGAAATTGATGGAAAAATTGTAGGTATGGCACTCTATTTCTTTGCGTATTATACATGGGTAGGTAAGAGTTTGTATCTAGATGACTTGTATGTAAAACCCGAATATAGAGGTATGAATATTGGCAAGGCATTGCTAGAAAAAATAATTGAAGTAGCCAAGGAAGAAAAATGCAAGCGAATGCGATGGCAGGTGTTAGATTGGAATTCAAAAGCCATTGAATTCTACAAAAAAATGAATGCATCGCTGAGCCAAGAATGGATCAATTGCGATTTACATTTTTAATGATTAATTTGGGTTTATAAGACTTCGCCTTTGAATTGTTGCAAAAATCGAGTATCGTTTTGCCAAAAAAGACGAATATCGTTAATTTGATATTGTAGCATAGCAATACGTTCTATCCCCATCCCAAATGCAAATCCATTGTATTTAGCTGTGTCGATATTACAGTTTTTGAGCACATTAGGGTCTACCATACCGCAGCCTCCTATCTCTACCCAGCCTGTTTTTTTACATACATTACATCCTTTTTGGTTGCATATAAAACATGAAATATCTATCTCAGCACTCGGTTCGGTAAAAGGAAAAAATGAAGGACGGAAACGAACATTTTCACTGCCAAACATTTCTTTTGCAAAATAATAAATAACTTGTTTTAAATCGGCAAATGAAACGCCTTCATCTATATATAATCCTTCCACTTGATGAAAGGTACAGTGTGCTCGTGCCGAGATGGTTTCATTTCTAAAAACTCGACCTGGGGTAATGATTCTCAAAGGTAATTTTTCATTTTCCAAAGAACGAATTTGAGTGCTGGAAGTATGTGTGCGAAGCAAATATTCTTTGTCTTCTGTCAGAAAAAAGGTATCTTGCATATCACGAGCAGGATGGTCTTTTGGGGTGTTTAGCGCTGTAAAATTATGCCAGTCATCTTCTATTTCAGGACCTTCGGCAACTACAAATCCAATTCGCTCAAAAATACTAACAATTTTTCTTCTGACTAGGGTTATGGGGTGAGCAGTTCCTACATTTTTTTTGAATGCAGTAGCTGATATATCTATGTTTTTTGAAGCTTTTCTAGGTTGATGTTCAAATAAATCTTTAGATGCTTGCCATTTTTCCTCGGCCAATTTTTTAACTTCATTTACAGCCTGTCCATATATTTTTTTTTCTTCTACAGGCAAGCTTCCCATTAAGGACATGGCCTCTTTCATTTTGCCTTTTGTTCCTAAAAATTCAATACGAAACGCCTCTAATTCGTTGGCATTATTTATGTTATATGTATTTATTTCGCTTTTTAAGACTTCTAAAGAGGATTTCCAGCTCACAGATTATAGATTTTGAACTGCAAAGTTTCATTTTTTTTTTCAAATGATTTTAAAAAAAAATATTGGAATTAAAAAAATGCTTTATTTTTGCCACATATTATACCAAAGAAGCTTTCGAATTTATTTGATATACACCTTCAAAGATTTAAAAGTTTTCCCAAAAAGTCAATCACAATTACTTTCATTTTTGAAATATATTTATTAAAAAATTCATTATTATTTATTGAAAAACAAATCAACGTTTTTTGAAACAATTAATTTAATTTACCATGAAGGAAGTCAACAAAGAAGAAAATTTGGAGAACGAAAAACCAAAAAGGAAACGTATCTCAAAACCTGAAGAAACCAATAAGTTAGAAGATGTAGTAGAAGAGGCTCCAAAAAAAATTGTTCTAAAAGAGAAGAAAAAAATCAATGAAGTTGAAGATATTTCAAAAATTTCAGAAGTTGAATCATTATCTCTAACGGAGGATGTCTCCGAAGTCATTAATTCAGATTTCAATAAAGATAAAATGGGAAAGAAGCCCTTCAAACCCAATATTAAAGGTTCTAAAAAGAAACAAGAATCAGATCTTTTTAGGGTATCTGAAGATGAGATGGATAACGAAATTATGCCAGCTAATGAAGTAGAGCAACCTTTAGTAGTGATAGAGCAGTCGCAATCTGAGGTTTTTACCCCTATTCAAGAAGTTCAAGCGAATCCAAATGAGATGAAAAATCAAATATTGGCCGAATTGGAAGGGATTGTAAATTGTGAGGGGGTTCTGGAAATTACTAATGAAAATTTTGGTTTTTTACGTTCAGCTAATTATAATTATTTGCCTTCGCCAGATGATGTATACGTAGCGCCTTCACAAATACGTGCTTTTGGACTCAAAACAGGTGATACTGTAGTAGGACCTATTCGTCCCCCAAAGGAAGGAGAGCGCTATTTTGCCCTTCAAAAAGCATTATATATCAATGGAAAAACGGTAGAAAAGATGCGTGATCGCGTCCCTTTTGATTATTTGACGCCATTATTTCCTTTTGAAAAATTAAAGCTATCTGTAGACGGGGATTCTAAAAATGTAATAGGGCGTCTTGTCGATTTATTCACACCTATAGGAAAAGGACAGCGAGGAATGATTGTAGCGCAGCCAAAAACAGGTAAAACTACAGTATTAAAAGATATTGCTAACTCTATTGCTGCCAATCATCCCGAGGTTTATCTTATCGTATTGCTAATAGATGAAAGACCTGAAGAGGTAACCGATATGATACGAAGTGTAAATGCAGAAGTAGTTGCTTCTACATTTGATGAGCCTGCTGAGCGTCACGTTCGTATTTCTAATATTGTACTTCAAAAAGCAAAAAGACTTGTAGAAAGTGGGCATGATGTAGTGATTCTTTTGGATTCAATTACACGTCTTGCTCGTGCATACAATACGGTAGCGCCTTCTTCTGGAAAAGTGCTTTCGGGTGGAGTAGAGGCCAATGCTATGCAAAAACCTAAACAATTTTTTGGAGCCGCTCGAAAAATTGAAAATGGAGGTTCGCTTACTATAATTGCTACAGCATTGATAGATACAGGTTCTAGAATGGATGAGGTAATTTTTGAAGAGTTCAAAGGAACAGGTAATTTAGAACTTCAATTGGATAGAAAATTGGCAAATAAACGTATTTACCCAGCTATTGATATTGTTCAGTCATCTACTCGAAGAGATGATTTATTGCTTGATAGAGAAGTATTACAACGTGTTCAAATTCTTCGTCAACAAATGGCAGATATGAATACCGATGAAGCGATGCAGTTTGTCCTTAAACATATGCGTGGCACCAAAAATAATGAAGAGTTTTTGACGAGTATGAATAGCTAATTCGTCCGAAAATTTTCTTAATATTATAAAAAAAGCGCTTCATTCTTTTAGAAGCGCTTTTTAATGTAGCCTTTTATTAAGAGATTTGTGATGTTTTGAATATTCTTTTTTAGGATAATACCGTTCATGTAATTAATATAGTCCAATTTTAATTGTACTATATGCTTGTTATGACGGCATTTACCACTCTGAATTTACAAAATATTTTGGACTATTTTATAAGAAAGTTTGGTATAATAGGTGTTGATTTGTTCCTGAAATCCTCCGTCATCCTCGAAAATTTTCAGCAACAATATAATATACCTGTAAGCCTAATCTTATTTGAAAATTTATCGGGGATCTCTTCCTTTATCGTCTATAATCTAATATCTATTATCTAAAGTCTAAAAAACTATTCCTCCAATAGCTTTAGCCCCATTTTCGCCATTGAAAAAGCGCCAATCGCTAGCGCTGCTTCGTCTATGTCAAATTTTGGATTATGAACTGTAGCAGTAATGTTTTTAGCAATATTACCCGTTCCCAACCTAAAGAAAGAAGATGGTATTTGATGTCCATACGCCGAAAAATCTTCTGCACCCATTCGAATGGGCATTTCTACTACATTTTCCTTCCCTAGAATTTTGCTAGCGGTATTTTGGATAATTTCTGTAATCTTGTCGTCATTATTTACATAAGAAAGCCCTTTTGGGATATCTATTGTACAACTTCCACCAAAGCTCTCTGCTATATTTTGACTAATGGAATTAATTTTTGAATGCAAAACCTCGCGCCATGCTTCGTCAAAAGTTCTCAAAGTTCCTTTCAATGTTACTTTTTCAGGGATGATATTGGTAGCTCCAAAGCCGTGAATATCGCCAAAACTCAATACGGTAGGTGTAGTAGGATTGCTGTATCTGCTCACCAATTGTTGTAATGCTACAAGAATATTTGCAGAGATAATAATAGGATCAATACATAAATGTGGAGATGCAGCATGGCCTCCTTTTCCGTGAACGGTTATGTATATTTCATCGGCGCTAGCCATAAATTTTCCCTTTCGAAAACCCAATTTCCCCGTTTCTAATTCTGGCGTCACATGAAGTCCTATGATAGAATATACGATAGGATTAGCCAATGCGCCTGCCTCAATCAACGCTTCGGCGCCACTAGGTTGTTTTTCCTCACTGGGTTGAAATATTAGTTTTATAGTGCCTTCAAAATCCGCTTTATGTTCCCACAAGTATTTTGCAGCTCCCAAAAGACATGTACTGTGAACATCGTGCCCACATGCATGCATAATGCCCTCTTTGGTGCTCTTGTATTCGCAAGTATTGGCTTCTTGTATAGGTAGCGCATCAATATCTGCGCGTAAGGCTACACATTTTTTAGTGGGATTTTTCCCTTCTATCAAAGCTATAAGTCCTGTTTTGAGAGGCTTTTGAATGGCTGTAATGCCTATTTTTCGCAATTCCTGCTCTATATATGCAGTGGTTTCATATTCTTCCCAGCTCAGTTCAGGAAATTTATGCATATGTCTTCGCCAAGATAGCAAAGATTCGTAATATTGATTTTGAAATTGCTCTAAATTCATATTGCGTTTATTTATTGTATATTTTCTATTACATTTCCCATTTTACATAATGGATATGACTTCCCATTCCCTGATGCAGTTTCTCATAATATGTTTGAATACGAAGATAATCCTCTATTTTTTTATTGCTAGCATATATATCCTCTAGGCATACGTGTATTTTTTCGCCTCTTCCGTCCAGCACGCCTACGCCGTAGCGAAATAGACGCATATTGTCCGTTTTGAGGTGATACATGATTTTTTTTGAAGCAAAATGTGCTTTGTAATAATCCAAAAATTTAGGAGAAATTAATCGATTTCTTCTATCCGAAAAACTAGGAAAAGGATCTGGAAATGTAATCCAAACCTCCGAAACTTCATCTTTTGCAAAAAAATGATGCAATTGGTCTATGCCCGTACGAACAAAACATACGTTTTTCAATCCCTCGTCCAGCGCCATTTGCGCCCCCGAATAGATTCTATTTCCTTTGATATCCACACCTATATAATTGATGTTAGGATTGCGGCGAGCCAGTTCTACGGTATATTCCCCTTTGCCACAGGCCAATTCAAAAACAATAGGATTTGTATTCTTAAAAATATCCGAATGCCACTTGCCGCTGGTAGCTAATTCCTTGCCACACGAAATCAAAACAGGATTGTGAAACGAATTGTTTTCAAATACATGAGGCATATGGTGAATGGCTTCAAATTTTGCAAGCTTGGATAGAGACATATCAGTATCAAAAATTCTATTTTGCAAATATAAGCATTTGATTTCAAATCAAAAAACCTGGTTTGTTTTTATTATATATAACTTTAGAGATTTTATTATTTGCATTTTTGCATTCAGCTCTTTTTCCATATTGTCAATTTCCCTATTATTTCTTATCTTTGTCTTTTTGAAGCAAAAAAGGATAAAGATTTGACACCATACCAACTTTTAATAGCCAAGTTACAAGACTTTATCAAAAAATACTATCAACAAAAATTGATATATGGTATTTTGATGATGGGGCTTATTTTGTTGCCACTTTTTTTGGTGTCGTCTACGCTGGAATACAATTTGTATTTGTCGGGGGGCGTTCGTGCCGCTATGTTTTGGATATGGATTTTGGTGCTTTTGTGGGCCTTGTTTTTTTATATTATCAAGCCTTTGTACCATTTTTTTTATACGCAGCATCGCCTCGATTTCAAAAAGGCTTCTGTTATCATTGGTGCGCATTTTCCTGAGGTAAAAGATAAGCTTCTAAACGTACTTCAACTCAATGAACTCAGAACGTCTGTAGCCGAATCGGAATTGATAAATGCCGCAATTGAACAAAAAATAAATGGGCTAAAATGGGTACAGTTTACAAAAGCAATTGATTGGGATAAGAATAAAAAATTGCTTACATATATCAGTATTCCGCTGGCTATCATATTGTTGATGTTGTTGTTTTTTCCTTCGTTTATCCAAGAGAGTACGCACCGGATCATTCATTATGACCAACATTTTGAACCCAAAGCGCCTTTTGATTTCAAATTGCTCAATTCAAATTTGAAGGTAGTAGAATATGGCGATTTGGAAATTCAAGCGCAGTTTGTAGGTAAATCCTTACCCAATGAAATGAATTTGTATTTTGGAGGCAAGTATTTCCTTATGAAAAAAGACAAGAATGGAACATTTAAAGGGGATTTGAAATATATTTCCGAAGAGCGAACGTTTCAGCTTGAAGGTGCGGGCTACAAAAGTCAGGTTTATGAAATTAAAGTAGTGCCCAAGCCCATTGTGTTGGCGTTAGAGTTGACGATTATACCGCCGAGCTATACAGGACAAAAATCTTTTTCGCAAAAGGATAATGGCGATATTTCGGCACCTGAAGGCAGTACCATTATTTGGAAATTTGATACAAAAAGTGTAGATGATATTCAATTTGTTTTTCCAGCTTCTACCGTTTCTGCACAAAAATTCGCAAATGGATTTGGGCTCAAACGAGCTTTGAAAAATATTACGTCTTATGCAGTAGTGATTGGAAACAAAGAGTTTTTGAAGAAAGATACGATGCGTTTTGCGGTGAATATGCTGCCTGACCAAGCGCCTTCTATTTTTGTAAAAGAATTCAAAGATTCGGCACGAAATCTTAATTATTATGCGGGAGATATTGCGGATGATTATGGTTTTACAAAATTGCAGTTGGCCGTAGAATACGAATCCAACGGAAAACGCTATACCTTACGCTATAATTTGCCCTTGCAGGGAAATAAAAACCAATCCTTTCAGACACCGCTTCAGCCTTATATAGACAAAATTCCTGTAGGTGCCAAGGCGAGTTATTTCTTTGAGGTTTTTGATAATGATATTGTCAATGGATTCAAATCCACACGTTCGGAAACATTTTCGCTATACAAGCCTACGCTAGACCAGCAATCAAAAGCTATTGATGCAAAATCCAATGCCATTAAAAGCGATTTGTCGGGTGCGCTAAAAGAGGCAAAAGATTTGCAAAAAGATATAGAATCGCTCCGAAAAAAAATGCTTGAAAAGAAGCAAATGGACTGGAATGATAAGCAACAATTGGAAAATTTGCTCAAAAAACAAAAAGAACTTCAAGAAAAAATAAAAGAGACGCAACAGGAATTAAAGGAAAATTTTGAGAAAAAAAATGAACTGACGCAGCAAGATAAAGATATTCTGGAAAAACAAAAACAACTGGAAGAACTTATCAAACAAGTGAGCAGTCCTGAGATGAACGACATGCTGAAAAAAATGCAGGAAATGATGGAGCAAATGGATAAAAAAGATTTGCTCAATCAACTAGAAAAGATGGACGATAAAAGCGAAAAACTAGAAAAAGAGCTGGATAGAATGTTGAATTTATACAAAAATTTGGACTATCAGCAAAAAATGAAAGATGCTCAAGACAAGCTGGACAAAATGGCTGCCGACCAAGAACGATTGAGTAAAGAGTCCGAGCAGAATATTAACAATGCCGAGAAACAGAAAGAGTTGAATAAAAAAATGGATGAGGCAAAAGAGGATTTGAAAAAATTGGAAAATTTGAGTAAAGAACTTAAAAAACCAGGTGACGAAAAAGCATTTGACGATATAGAAAAAGACTTGAAAGAGGCCGAAAAAGAACAAGATGAAGCCAAAGAAGATTTGGAGCAAAATGATAAAAAAGATGCAGCCAAAAAACAAAAAAAGGCTTCGGACAAGATAAAAGAAGCGTCGGAAAAATTGAAAAAAGCAGCCAAAAAACAGAAAAAACAACAAAACAAAGAAGATGCCGCAGCAATGCGTCGCTTGCTTGAAAATTTGATGTATCTGTCGTTTGCACAAGAAAAATTAGTGGAAAATACAAAAACTACCAATATTCAATCACCTGTGTATCCAAAAGTGATTCAAGAACAAAAAAAGATTAAGGATGATTTTGGAATGATAGAGGATTCATTGTATAAATTAGCTTCAAGGCAAAATGTGGTTAAGAAAATGATTTTTGAAGAAGTCGAAAAAATCAATGGTTTTACAAAACGTTCTATAAATTTTTTGACCGAAAGACAAGTGCCAAATGCGATTCCGCAAGAGCAATTTGCTATGACTAGTTTTAATAACTTGGCATTGATGCTCAGTGAATCGCTCCGAAAAATGAATGAAAATGATGAGGACGACTCCGATTCGGATCAATCATGTGATAACCCAAAGAAAAGTAAAAAGAAAAAACCAGCTAGCGCAAAGAAATTGGCCGAAATGCAGCAAGAGCTCAATCAGCAATTGGAAAATTTGAAAAAACAAATGGAAGGGAAAGAAAATCCTGGAGGGGGAATGCCAAGTAAAATGAGTGGAGGAAAAGAAGGTATGAGTCAACAACTAGCAAAAATAGCTGCGCAACAAGCGGCTATTCGTAATGCCTTGAAAGAATTGGAAAATAAAGCCAATCAGCCGGGTAAAGATGGTAAAAAGCCTTTGGGAGAAGGATTGGGTGATGCAATTCAAAAAATGGAGCAAACCGAAAAGGAAATAGTGAATAAAAAAGTATACAATGAAATGCTGAAAAGACAAAAAGAGATTGAAATAAAATTGCTGGAAGCTGCAAAAGCAGAAAGAGAACAAGATGAGGAAAATAAGCGTGAAAGTCAATCCACAAAAGAAATTCCAGCACCTATTCCCGCTGAGTTGAAAAAATATTTGGAACAGAAAAAAGAAAATGAAAATAATTTGAAGAAAAATCCCGTTGGATTGACACCATTCTATAAGTCATTGGTGGAAAAATACTTTGAAATGTTGAAGTAAACCGTTTTACTTTTGCAAAATAGTTAGAAAAAGAATAAGAAATGATTAAAAAACAATATATAGTAGCTATATTAATGTTGCCTTTTGTACTTTTTGCTCAAAAAGCAACTCGAGAGAGCTATATCGTAAAACATTATAAATTGGCCATTCGTGAGATGAATTTGTATAAAATTCCAGCATCGATTACCTTGGCGCAAGGTATTATAGAGACAAATAATGGCACTTCAAGATTGGCTGTAGAAGGCAATAATCACTTTGGGATCAAATGCCAAAAGGTATGGACTGGACCTACCATGACTCATGATGATGATGCCAAAGGCGAATGTTTTCGAGTATATACTTCCGCAGAAGAATCGTATCGAGATCATTCCCTGTTTCTAACATCAAGAGATCGTTATAAACGATTGTTTAGCTATGACATAAAAGATTATAAGTCCTGGGCATATGGACTAAAAGAGGCGGGATATGCTACTAATCCTAATTACCCCCAAATGTTAATAAAGCATATTGAAGAACTCAAATTGTATGAATATGATTTTTTTGGAACTAGTAATTCAGAAATAGATACTGCCAATAAGAATAATTTAGTTGCTCCAAACTTGACGTTAGATTCTGGAAAAAATTTAGTAGAATCGGGAAAAAATTTAGTAGAAGGTTCGTTGAAAGTTGCTTTAGATTCTATTGCGACAACTTTCTTGCCTTTTGTAATTGTTAATGATAATTTTTCAATTGAAAAGGTGGCTGCAGAAAAAGGATTTACACGAAGAGAATTGATGATTTTCAATGAATGTGAAGGTGAACAAAATTTGATGAAAGGACAAAATTTCTTTCTTCAACGAAAAGAAATAAAATCCCATATTGCAGTACATGAGGCTAAATTAGGTGAAAGTATTTATGATATTTCTCAGATATATGGCATCAGACAAGAGAGTATTCGAAGATATAATAAATTGGAGAACTGGGAACAACCTCAGGTAGGAGAGGCTGTATTTCTAAATAGTGTAAGAAATACATATATGAAAACGAGAACATATTATGAATTGCAATCTGAGCGAGAAAAAATGCAGAAAGAAAAGATAGAAAATGAATTAAAAAATACCATAAAACCTCAAAAAATTTATGTTCATAGTTCTAAGGATTCTTTAGTAATAAGTGATTCCCCTAAAATGGTAATTCATATTGTAAAAGCTAAAGAAACAATTTTCTCCTTAGCTAAAAAGTATGGATGTAAACCAGCAGAAATTAATAAATGGAATAATCTTGATGATGCACCCCTTCAATTAGGTCAAAAATTGACTATTAAGTTGAATGAGTAATTTATAGTTTTTATTATACACTTACCCCAAAATCTCTCAACGCATTATTCAATGATGTTTTGAGGTCTGTAGAAGCCGTTCGTTTGCCAATAATCAAAGCACAAGGAACTTGGAAGGTGCCAGCAGGAAACTCTTTTGGGATAGAACCTGGAATTACCACTGAGCGCTCAGGTACATAGCCTTTGTATTCTATAGGTTTTTCGCCTGTAATATCGATAATTTTTGTAGATGCTGTTAAGACTACATTTGCGCCCAAAACCGCTTCTTTCCCTATTTTTACACCTTCCACTACGATACAACGGCTTCCTAGAAATGCGCCATCTTCTACTATTACAGGGGCTGCCTGAGGGGGTTCCAAAACCCCGCCTATTCCAACGCCACCGCTCAAGTGTACATGTTTGCCTATTTGAGCACAACTGCCCACAGTAGCCCAAGTGTCTACCATGGTCCCTTCGCCTACATAAGCGCCCAAATTGACATAAGAAGGCATAAGCACTACGCCTTTTTCCATAAAACTTCCATAGCGAGCTATAGCGTGTGGAACCGCTCTAACACCTTGACTTTCATAGTCTTTTTTTAATGGGATTTTATCAAAAAATTCAATTTCGTCGCAGATATTAATGGTGCGCATTTCCATAATGCCAAAATAAAGCAAAATTGCTTTTTTTGCCCACTCGTTTACTTTCCATCCGGATTCAGTAGGTTCTGCTACACGCAATTTGCCTTTGTCTAGCCATTCCATTGCCTCCAAAACCGCTTGTTTGTTATCGTTCAAAAGACTACGGTCTTCCCATATTTTTTCTATTATTTCTTGAGTCGCTATCATTATTCTTATTTTATCCTAAAGGCACAAAGGTAATTAAAAAAAATTATTTTGTTTGGCCGTATATCTTCATTTATTTTTTGTAATATAGATTTTTGGAAAGTTCAAAATTATTCAGATTAATTTTGTTTCAATTTTTTTGATAATGAAATTTTGGATTAAGCTTGTTTTTATCTTTTCGATTCCAATTCTTTGTGGAATTTCGGATAATTTTTTGCTTTTTACGCCAGATTTATTCTCAAAAGCCGAAAATTATCAATTCCTAAAAACAATCTCAAAAGATCAACAAAAAATGGGTCTGTTATTGGGAATGATATGCATTCCAATGCTTTATTTGTGTTTTACTTTTTTGGCAACACAGCTAGACTTAGCATCACAAAAAGCACTTTTATCGTTACGAAAAATTGTTTTGGTGTTAATATTTATAGGTTGTTTGGTTCATACTATGTATTATTTTCTATTAGAATGGATACAGCTTTTACCTTATGTATTTTATTTTGCTAAAGGTTTGGAAATACTATTTGTAGTTAGTTTCTTGTTTTTTGCATATACATTATATCAAATTTCAAGTAAAAAACAGCATATCGATTTATACAAAATTCGATTTTTCAATCCTTTTGGCTATTTGATTTTATGTGTAATTTTTGCGTTAATTTACCCTTTAATGGGTATTCGATTCTTAATTTCAGCGTTTAATCTTTCTTTTTGTGGGTCTTGATAGGTTATTTCTTTTTGGTTCTCATTCCCCAAAAAATAAGAAAAATCCCTAATATTACATAAATGTAATAACTGATAAAACGCCAAATGAAAGCGATTACACCGCTCATGCCTTGTTCAAAATATGGACAATAAAATGCCATATAAATAGCCTCGGCCAATCCACTACTTCCAGGGGTTGAGGGAAGATAAAACATAAGCCAAAGGGCATATTGTTTTGCATAAATGAGTCCCAAATCCAAAGGTGCATTTGCAAATCCCCAAACAATAGCTACGCCTACCATATACCTACCCGCCCAGCTCATAAGGGTGTATAACGCTAGCTGAATCCAAAAAGTGATTTTTTTATTTTTATATGCAATATTGGTTTCAAATAATTCTTTTCCAAACTCTACAATTTGGGATTGCCATCGGTGTAATATTTTGATGCGGGATAGATTCAAAAAAGCATTTTTTATCCATCGAGGAAATACAAAAATCCCAATAAATGCTATGGCTACAAAAAGAAATATAAAGGTAAGAATGGTAAAAACGATTTCTTGAATATAATCAATGTTTTTGAGGAATGAAAGCTTGGATTGTAATACGGTCCAATCGGGGCAATCGGTATGAGGTGCGAGCATAGATTTTCCATAAATGAAAAATAAAATGGGAAATAGCAGTACAAAGATGAATTCATCTAAAATGATTGCCAAAAGAACCAATGAAGAGGCTTTGGCGGCCTTTACCTTGTTTTGAATGAGTAGGAAAATGGCTACCGCTTTGCCACCGAGCATACCAGGTGTGATAGCACTCCCAAATTCCCATAGCAAAATAATTTTGACTAATTCTTTGAATGAGATTTTTTTGTCGGTAAGCAGTCGAAGGCGCATTACGTATCCCAAATCTCTCAATACAAGCATACAAATAGCTAATAAAATACTTTTGATAACTTGCGATGTCCACTGAATAGTTCCAAACTGCGATATATCAATGGTTTGTCTAAAAATAAAAAGCCCAATCAAAAGGATTAAAGCAATATAGAAGAGATTTCTCTTGGCTTTTAAGGGGCTTTTTGAAGACATTTAGTAGATGAAATTATGGGGTAAAATTACAAAACATTATTGATTTGCTCTTTTATTTTTTCGAGATTGTCCTTCATTTCCACTACATTATGTTGCATCTCAAAATCATTGGCTTTTGAACCAATGGTGTTAATTTCTCTTCCTATTTCTTGTGCAATGAAATTGAGTTTTCGCCCAATAGGTTCATCCAATTGTACCGTAGAAAGAAATAGTGCTAAGTGATGATTCAATCGGCTTATTTCTTCGCTGATATCCAGTTTTTCGATAAAGTAAATCATCTCCTGTTCCAATCTATTCTTGTCAAATTCAACTTTGGCATTTAATTCTTCAAAATTTGCAAGAATTTTTGAGCGTTTGGCGTCAATTCTCCTGCTATCGATAGACTCCACCGTTTTTTTCAAAGCTTCAATATTATTAATCCAGTTTGAAAAATCTTGAGATAGTGAAATACCTTCATTTTTTCGATATTGAATCAATATTTCGGATGCTTTATCTACTTCTTTTTCCAAAAAGAGGATTTCTTCTTCGGATAAAACCTCTACGCTGGTGTCGGAATTATTGTTCAATAAGTAGGTGAAAAGCATATCGGTGTTTGCACCTACTTTATTCGCCAATTGTAAATGCGCTTCGTATTTTTCTACAAATGCAGCCTCGTCTATGTTTACAAGCGCCGTTTTTGTTTTTTGAAGATTGATATATAAGTCAATTTTTCCACGTTGCAATTTTTTCTGAATGATGTTTTTGAAATTTAATTCTAGATTTCTAAAAAGTTGACACGATTTGAAATTAATTTCCAATCCTTTGCTGTTCAACGATTTTATTTCAATAGTATAGCTATTTTCTCTAAATTCAAAAGTAGTGAGGGCATAGCCCGTCATAGAATAAATCATTTAATGGTATTTTTTTCTAATTTAATTGTCAAAGATAGAGATACTTTGGTCTGTTATCATTTTTATTTTTTTATCAAAATAATAAATGTATGTAATTTCAAAGTGAAATATAGTGCATTTTAAAAGTATAATATAGTGTAATTTCAAAGTAGTATATAGTGTAATTTCAAAATAAGGTATTGTGTAATTTAAAAATTATATGTATATTTGCCTTTCAAAAACAATAGGTTATGAGCATTAGTAGAATTATAAAAAAATCGATGGATATTTATTTGAAAAAATATCCAGTTTTAGCTTTGACAGGACCAAGACAATCGGGTAAGACTACATTTTTGCGCACTGAATTTCCAGAATATGAATACATCAATATGGAAAATCCAGACTTGCGTTCGTATGCCGAAAAAGACCCAAATAGTTTTTTGAAACAATACAGTAATAATGTGATTTTGGATGAAGTACAGCGTGTTCCTTTTTTATTTTCTTATATTCAATCCAAGGTGGATGAAAATAAAATTATGGGACAGTATATTTTGTCGGGTTCGCAAAACTTTCATCTTATGCAAAATATTACGCAAAGTTTGGCGGGAAGAGTTGCTATTTTCAAGCTTTTGCCTTTTGATTTTAATGAAATGAAATCGGCCAATCTCTTAAATGAAGACTATGCGTATAATCTTCACAAGGGGTTTTATCCCGCTATTTACGATAGGGATATTCCCTCCAAAGTTTTCTACTCAAATTATATTCAAACTTATGTAGAACGAGATTTGACGGAGTTGATTCATATCAAAGATTTGCGTCTATTTAGGAATTTTATTGCGTTGTGTGCCAATAGAGCAGGTTCGTTATTGAATCTAAATGCTATGGCAAAAGATTGTGGCATATCGCAGCCTACCGCAAAATCTTGGCTATCGGTTTTGGAAAGTAGCTATATCGTATTTCAATTGCAACCTTATTATACAAATTTGAATAAGCGAATAACCAAAAGTTCAAAACTCTATTTTTATGACAGTGGATTGCTTAGTTTTTTATTAAAAATAAAAGATGCGGATAGTCTCAAAATTAGTCCTCATAAGGGAAATTTATTTGAAAATTATATTGTTTCGGAGTTTGTGAAAAATAATTATCACCAAAATTTACTGCGCGACATTTGGTTTTGGCGCGATGCAGTAGGTCACGAAGTCGATTTATTGTGGCAAGATGATGAGTTGCTGAATTTAATAGAAATTAAAGCTTCGGAAACAATTATGCCCAATATGTTCAAAGGACTTTCTTATTTTGAAAAAGTAATGCCCAATATGGTGAAATCCAAGACTGTTGTTCATTCTGGAAATTTTAATCAAATGAGATTGCTTGGAAATGTACAAGGTTGGAATTTGTTGTCTGATTTAGAATAATACCGTTCATACAATCAATATAGTCAAATCTTCGTTTTTCTTGATTGTACTATTTTATTGTTAAG
>JBEIDU010000004.1:0-72421 GCA_040383345.1 Chitinophagales bacterium
ATACAAAGAACATACTAAAATGCTTCTAATATATAATTTGCTAAAACTATATTTTATTAAAGGAAATTTTAATAACCATTTCATAGTTTAATTCTCACAATATTATTTATGTAGCTACAAATATCATACATTTTGTGTAAAATTAAAATAAAAAATGTAAAAAAAATAATATAGAATTATAATCAATTCATTATTAGATTAATATAAAATTATGTATCCTGCGAGATTTTACCCAATCAAATCTGCAAAAACATTTAAAAAAGTTTGTTCTGTAATAATACCTACTAGTTTTTTATTTTGAAGAATTGGTAAGCAACCAATTTGATATTTTTTCATTAAGGAAAGCGCATCGGATAATTTTTGGTTAGATTCTGCAATAATTGGATTACGCACCATAATCTCTTCTATAGAAACGGGTAATTCAGATTTATGATGAACATGACCATTTAAATTTTTAAGCAAATTTCGAGAAGAAACAATTCCCTCTAATTGTCCTTGCTCGTTTTCTACCATAATAAATCGAATTTTTTGCCAATCCATCATGTCTGCAGCTAATTGTATAATATCAGTAGGCCGAACCGTAAAAAGGTCCTTGTCCATGCATTCTTCAATAATAATTTCGTTGATATTTTTTTTCATATTGCTTCTTTTTGTTGGAATTTCCCATTTGTGAATAGGAGTATTTTGTATTTGGTATGCAATTGATGTGTCTACAAGAGTAGCTAATGCATCTGTAGGCGATACGCCGCCTTTTTTCAAGCTGTCAAAAGCATCTATTGTCCAGATGGCACCATTGATCCCTACTTGATTTCGTTCTTTTATGACTTGTAAATAGTTAAAAGATTTTTCATCGTTGATACCCATTTTTTTTAAGCCTTCTATGGCTATTGGAAGCAGTTCTTTATCTATGATTTCAGATACAGTATACTCTTTTCCATTGGATAGTTTCATTTTTGCATAAATTCCATTTCTAGCTGCTTGTAGAAAATTATTTTTTACAGCAGCAAAAGGCATTTTTTCCGCAATTTTTTCATCTTGCATCCCAAACATGAGCCCATACCAGAAAGCGGCATTTGCCATTTGGTCAATTATTGTAGGGCCTGCTGGTAAAATTCTATTTTCAATTCGCAAATGGGGTTCTCCATTCATTACACCATATACAGGTCTATTCCATCGGTAGATTGTGGAGTTATAGAGTTGAAGTGCTTTTAAGTCTGGCGTTTGATTATTAAGATATTGTTTTCTGCTAGATTCTTTCAAATCGGGAATCATGAGTACTCTATGAAGTGAAATATCTTCATGAAACAACTCAAGTACGCTTTCTTTCACCCATCGATTCCCAAATGTAACTCTAGAATGAGCTTCCCTTATGGTATTTGGGGTTTTGGATACATCTATGGATTGTCTCAATAACGCAATACGGGTTTCATGCCATAATTTTTTTCGCAAAAAAATGGGCGAATTTGCTGAAATAGCTAGTAAAGGTGCCGCAATATATTGCGATACATTATAAAATTGAGCAAATAAATGAGGTGGAATTTCTAAATGAATTTGAAAACTAGTTGTAGCAGCTTCTATAAAAACACTATTATGTTTCATGAGTAGTTCATCTTCACCTTGAATTCGAAGTTCGTATTCATCGCCTCTCGATTTTAAAATATTATTTACCAGTTCAAAATAGCGCTTTAGTGGCGTAATATTTTCTATATCTATATCAATATACCGAAGCGATGGAATAATGCCTCCAAGATAAAATCGAACGTCTTCATCCGTTTTATCATGAAGTATATTGAATAATCCAAGTAATTCTGATTCCATATTGTGCAAACAATTTGGTTCAAAATTTCGTGGAAGCAAATTCATTTCCAAATTGAACTTAGCTAATTCTGTTGTAAGTTGGGGATGATTTACATTTTTTAGGATAGATTGATTGATAGGCAATACATTGGCATGTGGATCCACAATACACATCTCTTGTTCGGCTCCTATTCTAAATTTGCTTTTAGAAAAGGCATTTGAATCCATCATTTTCCCCAGTACAGAAATGTCTTCTAATAGATGTTTTTTAAAAAGATTTACTTTTTCTATTTGCATAAGATCATTTATTTGCGAGAAGTGATCTGATTTCCTTTTTGAGTATATTCTTGAGATTTTTTCAAATTACCCATTTTTGCATAAGATGCGGCTAAATTGAAATAAGGGTTTGGGTCATTTGGTTTTGATTGAATTACAGCCTCTAGTAGTGGAACTGTTTTAGCTATTTGTCCTGTCATCCCATAAGCTACCGCCAAATCTTCGTTCCACAAAGGATTTGTTTTATTCTTATTTATAGCAATTTCTAAGTACGGGATACCTTCAGCTATTTTGTTCATTCCACGCGCCAAGCTGATGCCTTTAAGATAATTAGCATCAGCATTTTGTGGATCTTTTGCTAATATTTTTTCAGCTAAATTTAATACTTCTCCAAAATTTTGAGCATCTTTAGCAGCCATCGCCAGATCGATTGTTTTTTGGATCTCATTTCCTCCAGTCGAATTGGCAGATATAGCCAAAGCTTCTTGAGTTTTTCCCAATTTAACTAATATTTTTGAGTAGATATCACTTGTTTCAGGATGGTTTGGATTAATTTCATGTGCCGATTTTATGAAAAAATAAGCAGAGTCCATGTTCTTTTCGTTGTAGTATATGACACCAAGATTGAAATTAGCATCAAAAAATCGCATAGAACGATATTCCATAGCTTTATAGTAATATGATTTTGCTTTTGAATTATCTTTATCTCTTTTAAAATATAAGTTTCCTAATAAAAGCCATGTTTGACTGTTTTTGGGATAAATAGATAATGAATGATTTAGAATATCTTCTCCTTTCTTATACAAATCCTTTTTTAAAGAAACATTTTTGATCGTGTCGCCCATTTCCAAATAAGTACCGCCAAGCGCAGTAGCTACTTTGGCGCTTTGATTGGATGTTTTGTAATCCGCTTCAAATAATGTAAAATTATTTTTCCAATCTTGATTTCTAGCAATCGTTTTACATGAAAGTAACATGAAATAAATCGCTAACAAACCTAATACAATAGATTTGTATTTTGAATTGGATAATTTATATAAAAAATAGGCTACGATCAATGAAAATCCTAATGAAGGAACAAATACAAATCGTTCATTCATAATAATTCCCACTTGGAAAAACACATTGGAAACAATTGAAAAAGTAGTAATAAAAAATACCAAGCCAAACCAAATTATAGATTTAGAGACTCTATTTTTAAAAAGATAAAAACACAACGTTCCTATTGTAAATAAAATAACTAAAGCTATTGGGCTACTGATACTTTTATATGGAATTTGATTGAAATAATAGTCGTGCGTTAGTGGGTGCGGAACTAATAATAGCTTAAAATAAAGCCAAAATGAATAGAGTACCGTTCCCCATCGTTCAGTACCTTTTGCGAAAATGAAGGGATTGTTTAATATCTCGGAAGATTCCGCAGTGACACTAGACTCAGTATAATAAAATCGGAAACATAAATATATAATAATAGCTGAAAATATAGCTAAATATGGTTTTAAGTATAGTTTATCCAAAATAGTATTCTTTTTATAATAGAGAATAATGGGGAAAATTGCTAGAAATGTTATAGCATTTTCCTTGCTAAAAAGTGCAAAAAAAAGTGTAAAAAATAATTTATAAATGCTTTTGGATGATGGCTTTTCAATGTATGAAATAAAACATAAAAAGGATGAAACGCCGAGAAGTAATGCCAAGATTTCATCTCGTCCTTTTATATTAGCTACTACTTCAGTGTGAATAGGATGGATACAAAAAAGAAAAGCACATAGAAATGGAATACTAAATACAAGGTCTTTTATAGATTTGAAAGGCCTGAAATTAAATAATTTGTATATAAAAATGAAAATAAAACTACATAGTAAACCATATAAAATAGTATTGATAAAATGGCTAATAGAAGGATTTTGTCCAAAAAAAGCCCATTCAATTGCAAACGTAATAAAAGATAAAGGTCTGTAACGGCCACCACTTATCAATTTAGCGCCATGTTCTCCAAAAAAACCAACAAATGCATCGTGCGTAATTAAATCTTGAATTCCACCAAATCCTTTTTTAACAAAGTTGTTTTCATAAATAGCCAATTGGTCATCTAATGTATAATCATGACTCCAAGTATTGGCATAAAGAATTAAGGATGTGATAAATAATAAAATGCTTCCTAAGAAAAACTCTTTGGCTATAAAGCCATAAATAGAAGAAGTTACTTTTTCTAAATTCATAAGAAATATGAGATATTTTAATAAAATAAGGTTTACAAATATATTTGAAAAAATCTTAAAAAAAGTTTTTATTAGATGAATTTCATATTTTTAATTTATATTTGTGAGTTTTTAAAAATAGTTGTAATTTTTGAAAAACAAATTTGAATTTAAAGTTGATTTACTAAAATATATTGAACAAAATGAAATCGTTTTTAGTTATATTTTTTATTTCTTTAAGTATGGTTTCGGGCTATGCACAGGAATATAATGAAGAAAAAACAATAGCTGAATTAGAGAAATATATGGCCAATCCAAAGGCCTTTTATGATAAAATTCAAGCATTGAATAATAAGATAAAGGAAGCCAATAAAAATAGCCTTCAAGTAGCAGAAGAATATTCCAAACAACTCAATGAAAGAGACAGTATTATTGATTCGTTTAAGAAGAAAATGAAAAAAGCAGTGTCGGGACCTTCTATGGCTCAAAAGCCAGTAGGTTTAGCTATAAATCCTGCCAACTCAGCACCTACAGCTACTCCATCAATGGCTATTACAACAACTCCAAAATCAGAGAATTCTCCGGCTATGTTACCTGCCAATAATGCGAATTTGCCATATAGGGTTCAGTTATCTTCTTTTCAAAGAGAAGTTCTAAAGAATTATTTGAAAGAACCAAAATTATTGACATTTACCACGTTAAATAACAGAAATGTTTTTGAAATTAGTGGTTTTAATAGTCCAGACGAAGCCTTTCAATTTGCACAAGAATTGCGTATAGCCAATGTTCCTGGTGCATTTGTGACAAAATATAGTGGAGGAGTGAGAGAAGAGGGATACGATTATTTAAGTAATAATCCTAAAGCAATCGCAACCTACAAATCTTCGAGATTTAAGCCTGCCATTGGGGAAAAGTCTAATGTAAAATATCCGGATTCGGAGCCAAATGGGTATTATGAAATAATGGGTTTGCCTATTCCAAATAAAGCAGCTACACCCCCATCTAATTCAAAAGATGCAAGTACAATGAAACCTGCTGAAATAAAATCTAAATCTGTAGAATCAGTATCTAATGCAGCACCTACGGGCAAATTCGTGAATACAAGCTCTGCCAATAAAACTTCGCTAAACAAAATTTCTACAAATACAGTACCAAAAATAGCTAAAAAAGACAAATTAGACGAAGCATTTGAACAAATGTTTGGTACAGTACCACAATAATCATCATATTTATTTTTAAATTTAACGCAAGCATTTGACCCTATATGAAATTTAAACGGATTCTTTTAAAATTAAGCGGTGAGGCATTAATGGGAGATAAAAACTATGGGATCGATCCCAATAGACTCAATCAATATGCTTCAGATATCAAAGAAGCTAAAGAATTGGGCGTAGAAATTGCATTGGTTATCGGGGGAGGTAACATATTTAGAGGTGTACAAGCAGCTGATAATGGAATAGATAAAGTACAAGGAGATTATATGGGTATGTTAGCTACCATGATAAATGGAATAGCATTACAGAGTGCTATTGAGAATCAAGGAGTATACACTCGTCTTATGAGTGCGGTACAAATGGATCAAATAGCAGAGCCTTATATAAGAAGAAGAGCTGTAAGACACTTGGAAAAAGGAAGAATTGTTATTTTTGGTGCAGGTACAGGAAATCCATATTTCACAACTGATACAGCAGCAGCACTAAGAGCCACGGAAATAGGCGCGGATTTAGTTATAAAAGGAACTAATGTAGATGGAATTTATACAGCAGATCCAAAAAAAGATCCAAATGCCTCCAAAATTGATCAATTGACATTTAAGGAAGTATACGAAAACCGTTATTCTGTAATGGATTTGACGGCATTTACACTGTGTGAAGAAAACAAAAAACCTATTTGGGTTTTTGATATGAATGTGCCAGGTAATTTAAAAAAATTATTGATGGGCGAAAAAATTGGAACTATAGTAGAAAATTAATTTTTCTAAATTTTAATCAACGATTGCATAATGGCAAATCCATTGATAAACAATAATTTTTTGTACTTCATTGGAATCTTATATTCCCTATTCTATCCACAAATTGTATTTGGACAAGATAATATAGATGCTCAAATAGCAAAACAATATTTTGATCAACAAGAATTTGAAAAATCAGAAATCTTATACAAAAAACTATATTCTCTGAGTCCAGAAAAATTTTATAAAAATTATTATTCCAATTTAATAGCACTTCGAAAATATACTGAAGCAAAAGAAATAGTTTTAAAAAAGTCAAAGCAATCATCTATAGGTATTGATTATCACTTAGACTTAGGCTATATCTATATCAAACAAAATGATAGTTTACAGGCTAGTAAAGAATTGGTTCAAGCAATAGAAAAATCTGGAAAAGATGCGTCAAGTATTGCTTCAGTTTATGAATTTTTGAAACCACTAAGGCAGTATCAATTAATAATTCAGTTATTTGAAACGGCACAAAAGAAGCAAAATAATACGCAGATATATACTAATGAATTGATTCAGTATTATTTAATTCTATCAGAAAACAAAAAAGCAGCGAATTTGTTTGTAGAAGAAATTAAAAGATTGAACGACCAAACATTTTTTGTAGCCATACAAATAGTACAGCCTTTTATAGATAATAATTCTTTTTTATTGGCATTGGAGAAGCAAGTATATGGCATGCTGGCAAAAGAGCCCAATAGTATTAAATGGAATGAAATGGCCTTGTGGCTTTCTTTGCAGACTAAAAATTATGATGATGCTATTCGTATTTCAAAATCATTGGACAAAAAAAATAACGAAAATGGTAGTAGGCTCATAGCACTAGCTGAAATGGCTAAAAGCGATAGACAATATGAAATGGCTATAGAATGCTATGACTATGTTTTTCACAAAAAAGAAAAAGCGGCGTTGTATCATCCTGCTTTTTTAAAGAAATCGGAAACGATAATTCAAAAATTGGAAAATGCTCTCATTTCGGATTCTATTGCCGTTCAAAAAATTAAAAAAGATTTTGAAGATTATTTCAATGAAAATGGATTTACTGCGCTAACGGGTGATTGTCAAATACTCTATGCTGCCTTCTATTTAAAGCAATTAAATAAACTAGATACAGCAATACATATTCTTAAAAGGCTATTGGCTATTAGTGATATTACAAAAAATACCCGTTCGATGGCAAAATTGGATTTGGGCGATTATTTAATTATCGATGGCGATATTTGGGAAGCGGCTCTAATTTATGGCCAGGTGGGAAGCGATGAAAAAGATAGTCCTTTGGGTGAAATGGCTCGATTCAAGAATGCAAAACTTTTCTACTTCAAAGGGGAGTTTGAGTTGTCTCAAGAGTTATTAAATATTCTTAAATCGGCTACATCAGAATTAATAGCTAATGATGCATTAAAAATATCCGTTTTTATTCAAGATCATTTAGATGAAGAAGCTCAGACAGATGCAATGAAACAAGTAGCGGATGCCGAACTATATTTTCTCCAAAATCAACCCGAAAAAGCGTTTGCACTTTTAGATTCTGCAACGTCTATCAAAGCAAGTGAATCCCTTATTGATGATATTTTGATGTTGGAAGCCGAATATTACATCTCCAAAAAAATGTTTATCCAAGCTACACAACAGTTGGAATCCTTGGTTAATAAATTTCCAAAAGAAGTATTGACCGATAAAGCCTTATTTCTTTTAGCTGAATTATATGAAAAAAATCCATCGGATATAGAAAAATCAAAAGAAATGTACATGAAAATATTACAAAACTTTAAAGATTCAGTGTATACTACAGAAGCTAGAAAACGAATTAGATGGCTCCGAGGCGAAAATACAAACGAAAGTTAATAATAAAATGATATGAAATCTATTATTGAGAATATAATAAGCTATTGGGGTGGCGAAAGAAAAAATGTGTACTCTTTTGTTTTTTTATTTTTGATCATGTTTTTAATGGTACCAATGCATTATCATGCAGATTTACGCCTTTTTATGCAATGGGGCCTGCATAATTATCACAAAGGATTGTCACAAATTTATGTAAATTCGGGTACGGATTATATGCCTATAACGCATTATATTCTTTATCTTTTTATGGCTGTTCAAGCAGATTTGGCAAGGCTTGAGCCCCATACACTTCCATTATTCAAGCTTATTTTTACGGCTGTAGAGTTTGTATTTGCGGTTTCGCTTTTACATTTTTTGAAAATTAAGAAAGATTGGCTTTTTTATTTCATTTTCATTGTCCTCAATCCTGCTTTTTTTTATAATTCATACGTTTGGGGACAAGTGGATAGTTTGTATACATTTATGGTTGTTATTTCATTATTTTTAGCATATAAAAGAAGAATTCCAGCCTCATATGCCATGATGACTTTTGCTATTTTGTGCAAGTATCAAGCCATTTTTTATATACCCATATTGGGATTGATAACACTTCCGCATTTTATTTCTAAACCAATGCAAATTTTGTGGTCTTTATTGATGATAATGACGGTAATATTAGTGTTTACATTTCCGCTTGAAGACCCTACGGCAATTTTGGATGTAATGAAAAATTCGGTAGATATGTATCCTTTTCCAACGATGAATGCCTTTAATATTTGGTTTTTATTGGAAGATAAAAAAGCATTATTGGAAATAGGAACGCTCAAAGATACCAATGCTTTTTGGGGATTGACCTACAAAACGTATGGCTATATTTTCTTTTTTACGGCCTCATTTTTTGCATTATTGCCAATGCTAAATAGAACACTTATAAATATAAAGAATAAAACGTATGAAATTTCCTATGAACTTATAGCACTTTCTGGTGCATTGGTGGCATTGAGTTTTTTTTATTTCCTCACTCAAATGCACGAGAGATATTGCCACGCAGCGATATTTTTTATCATAATCTATTGCTTTTCAAAACGAAAGTATTGGATATATGGCTTGTTCTCTTATGCTTATTTTGCCAATATGGAACGCATTCTCAATTTTTTTCATTTCGAAAATTTAGGAACCGTTCCTTTTCAGCCAATTACTATTTCATTAGCTTTTGGAGTTTCTTTGATATTGCTCTATAAAGATTTATATCAAAACCATTTTCAAGAAAAATTTGTTTTAACTAAAAAAAGCATTTGATTTTAGTATATTTTTTCTTTTTTTCATTTCTTTTTAGCTACATAGTTTACCCTGCTTCGTTGGAATGGATGTATAGACGAAAAAAGGTATTGAATAATGATACTACAACTTCTTTTGATACAATTAGTATTCTGATTTCTGCGTATAATGAAGAAAAACATATACGAAACACCCTTGATAAATTAGTTCAGTTTGCTTCAAATACCCATATTTATATAGCCTCTGACGGAAGTAATGATAATACCGATGGCATTATTAATCAATATTTGAATGAATATACTCAATTTCATTTTAAACGTTATGAGCGAATAGGGAAGGGAAATGCCATTAATCAATTAGTCGTAGATTTTGAATTGAAGAAGCCTCATTCTTGCTTGATTTTTTTGGATGCAAATATTGAGATAGATGCTAATACTATTAATGAACTTGTGTCTGATTTGTCTAAATCAAAAAATGGCATTGTGGGAGCAAGCGTTCATTCCACGAATTCGTTACAAAATACAGAAAGTGATTATATAGCCAGAGAGAATGAAATTAAGTTTTTGGAAGGCGCGGTTTTTGGAAATACGATTGGTGTTTTTGGCGCGTGTTTTGCTATGCGAGCCGAATTGTATGAAGAGGTGCCCCCTTATTTTATTACCGATGACTTATTTCATACATTTCAAATTATAGAAAAAAACTACGATGTCGTCTATTCTCAAAAAGCAAAAGTATATGAATTTATTACTGATGATATAAATAATGAATTTCAGCGAAAGAAAAGATATGCAGCGGGTAATTTTCAGATTTTTATTCGTTTTACGAGCTTGTTGAATCCATTGAAAACTTCATTTGGGTTTATTTATTGCTATTGGAATCATAAATTAGTGCGATGGTTTTCGCCTATTGTTTTTTTATTTGTATTTTTGCAGTCATTTTTATTTGAACATCAAAGTTTTATTTTTGAATGGATTAATAAAATGGGCATAGCAATTTTGTTTTATTTGGGCTTAAATCTTATCTTATTTAAGCTTGAATTCAAGCCAATATTTGCTAAGTTTTTTTACTTTTTAGCTATGAATATAGCTATTTTGATAGGATTTTTTAATTATATAAAAGGAATAAAAAGCAATGTCTGGAACAGAAGCAAACGATTTTAGATTGAATACCATTGAAGAAGCCTTGCACGATATTAAGCAAGGGAAATTGATAATTGTGGTAGATGATGAAGATAGAGAAAATGAAGGGGATTTTATAGCCGCTGCAGAGTTGATTACGCCAGAATTAGTCAATTTTATGGCTACGCACGGACGTGGATTGATTTGTACGCCTTTAACCGAAAAACGATGCGAGGAATTGGACTTACAGTTGATGGTGGGGAAAAATACGGTTTTACATCAAACGCAATTTACGGTATCAGTAGATTTGATAGGCGGTGGTTGTACCACAGGGATTTCAGCTCAAGATAGAGCCCAAACTATAAAAGCATTGACCGATAAGTCAACAAAACCAAATGATTTGGGTCGTCCGGGACATATTTTTCCTTTGATAGCTAGAGAAGGAGGTGTACTTCGTCGTGCAGGGCATACTGAAGCCGCAGTAGATTTGGCACGATTGGCAGGGCTTCAACCAGCAGGTGTATTGGTAGAAATCTTAAATGAAGATGGTACGATGGCACGTTTGCCTCAATTGATTGAATTGGCAAAAAAAATGAATTTGAAAATCATTTCTATCGAAGATTTGATAGAATATAGAATGACCCACGATAGCCTTATTCATTTGGAAGAAGTTGTGGATATGCCTACAAAATATGGAAATTTCCGTTTGGCAGCATTTTCTCAAAATAATTCTTCGGACGTACATTTGGCACTTATTAAGGGCGAATGGGCTGAAAATGAGTCTGTAATGGTACGAGTGCACAGTAGTTGTGTTACGGGTGATATATTGCATTCGCTACGTTGCGACTGTGGAGAGCAGTTGGAGCTGGCTATGAAAATGATAGAAAAAGAAGGGAAAGGAGTTGTCCTATATATGCAGCAAGAGGGTAGAGGAATAGGACTTATAAATAAGCTCAAAGCCTACAAATTGCAAGAACAAGGCATGGATACGGTAGAAGCTAATCTTCAACTTGGATTTAAGATGGACCAAAGAGATTATGGAATAGGCGCGCAAATTCTTCGTCAATTGAATATTCAAAAAATAAGGTTGATAAGCAATAATCCGAAAAAACGTGTGGGATTAATTGGTTATGGGTTAGAAATAGTAGAAAATATCCCCGTAGTAGCTTGCCCAAATACACATAATGAAAAGTACCTCCAAACTAAGAAAGATAAGATGGGACATGAATTGTAAAAATTTCAATCCAATATAAATCAAAAAGGAGAGCTAGTATGGCTCTCCTTTTTTTATAGTATAATATCTAAATCTAAAGATTCATATATAGTATACAAATGTTTATAAGTATACTTTTTCAAAAAAGTCAAATGATTTTCATCTTAGTAAATAAGAAAGCTCATTTTTTTAATTCTACTATTATCTATCTTTATAGAATAGTAATCGTTTTCCATTTATTGTAGGGTTAAAAATACCATTATCATATATTAATGATCCATTTACAAAGGTTTTATCAACTTTAGATTGAAAATAAACTTCGTCAAATGGAGACCATCCACATTTATATAATATATTTTCATGAGAAACTTTCCATGGATTATGTAAATCAATTAATGCTAGATCTGCATAATACCCTTCTCTAATATAACCTCTTTCTTTTATTTTATATATTTCAGCTACATTATGACTTGTTTTTTGAACAATTTCCTCAAGAGATATCATCTTTTGATGGTACATTTCTAGAAGAGCACTCAAAGAATGCTGAACCAAAGGCCCTCCTGACATAGATTGTCGATAGTTGCCTTTTTTTTCTGAAATCAAATGAGGTGCATGGTCCGATGCAATAATATCTATCTTATTATCTAGTAAAGCTTTTAAAAGTTCTTTTTGATTTTCTTTTGATTTGACGGAGGGGTTCCATTTTATCATAGCGCCCTTCGATTCATAATCGTCCTCATTGAACCAAAGATGATGTATACATACTTCCGAAGTTATTCTTTTTTTGGATAAAGGAATATTGTTTTCCATCAAGTTGGCTTCATGTCCTGTGGTTAAGTGAAGAATATGTAGCCTACAATTGGTTCGTTTAGCTATTTTTAAAATCCGTTCTGTCGCTACAATACAGGCTTCTTCAGTTCTAATCTTTGCATGCATAGAAAATGGAATATTTTCTCCATACTCTTTACTGTATTTTGCTAAATTTTGATTGACAATATGTTCGTCTTCACTATGAAGTGCTATTAATGAGTTAGAATTTGAAAATAATTTTTCTAAAAATTCAGGATGATTGGCTATAATGCTATTTTCATTATTAAAATATAATCCATCGTCTGAAATGCCGCATACTTTTTCATTATCTACTTTTAGCAATTCTTCAAAATTATCTTGGCAAATTCCCATGAAAAATGAATAGTTTGCAAGGGAATTTTTGGATGCAATATCGAATTTTTCTTCTAATAAGTCGAGGGTTATCGTATTTGGAATGGTATTAGGCATATCCATAAATGATGTAACTCCTCCAGCTATAGCTGCTTTTGATTCATCAAATATTGTAGCTTTATGAGTAAGTCCAGGTTCTCTAAAATGAACTTGATCGTCTATCATTCCCGGGATTAAATGAAGATTTTCCCCATTGATTTCATGAAAATTAGATTGGGGATCAATAGAAATAGAGGAGCTTATTTTTTCTATACGCTCATTTTTTATAAAAATATCTGAATTAAATATTTTTCCTTCGTTTATAATAGTGGCATTTCTAATAATTGTATTCATTTTACTATTTTTTAATGGCTCTTTGTATACGATCATTGATAGTTTTCCCAAGTGAATAATCTGGTAATTGTTCAATGATAATTAAATCTAAATTTTCTTTATCTAATCTATGTAAGGCGGCATAAAAGTTTTTGGCAGCTTCCTCTAAAAGTCCATTTTTTGACAATACCTCTACATTACAGTTTTCAGGCTCAAAATCTAGCTCTCTAAATGCCACTACCCCAATTTTTCTATTGAAGTATAAGCTCATTTCTTTTTTCAAATCCGACGTAGCTATTGTGTTAGTGTTGGGCGCATAATGTTTTGACAACATGCCAGGTGCAATAGGTGTTGCATCTTGATGTGTGTTTGAAATAAGCTTTCCTGTAATGGATTCTATAGCTTCAATAGATATAGCACCGTGCCTATAGAGTATCACTTGATCATTTTCAAATCCAATAATTGTAGATTCTAATCCACTTTTACAGGTTCCCCCGTCTAATATTAGTGGAATTTTATTTTTGAAATAGTTGGCTACATGATTCGCTTGGGTTGGGCTAATAGTGCCAAAAGGGTTGGCACTGGGGGCCGCTAATGGAAAATCCAGGGTGTTCAATAATTGTAATGTAAGGGGATGATTGGGTACACGAACAGCTACACTATCTTTACCACCTGTAACCCATTCTGGGATAAGGGATTTCTTTTTTAATATAAGTGTTAAGGGTCCTGGCCAAAACATTTCGGCTAATTTATAGGCAATTGCTGGTATAGATTCGGCTACGGTATCTAATCGTTCCATAGAAGCAATATGGACAATCAGAGGATTGTAAAAAGGTCTTTTTTTGATTTCAAATATTTTTTTAACGGCTATTTCATTATATGCATTTCCCGCCAATCCATAGACTGTCTCTGTGGGAATGGCTATCACTTCGTTCTTTTCTAATAATTCTTTTGCTAAAATTAAGTTTTTATCTTCCATATTTGTTTTTAAGGATTGCAAAAATTACAATACATGGGATCTTCGTATTTTTTCTTATTGGGAAACCATTGTATTTCTTCATGTAAACAATGGTTGCATTTATTTATATAAGAAAGAGTGCTATCAGTGGGCAAATTACATGCTTCGCAAGGCAAGCCCTTTTTAACTTCTACCACATCAAATCCTGGGTATTTACATTTTTTACAAGTAGATTTAATTTTTTTTACAAGTTTTTGAGTTAGTTTTTTTAGGATCTTCATTCTCGTAGGGTTAAACATCGCTCTCATATCGGTTAAAACCAAAATGTTTTTATTGGTTTTTTTCAATTCGTTGAAAGCGCTTTTTAGTTCCTTGAGTTCTATGATTCCCTTTTTAATAATAGGTTCTCCTTCTGTTGATTTTAAGATCAGTCCGTGTGAAGGAAATTTTGCTTCTTTTGCAAAAATTAAAAGTTCCTCAATATTACTTACCGCTTTTTCATTAAAATTTGTATTCGTTGTAGATTCTTTGGCAATAATCTCAATTTGATTTTTCTTGTCATAAATCATCATATATTCTTCTGAAAAAGGAGCAAAAAATATCATTGGATGTGAACCAAAAGATCCCTCTGATCCTATTGCAATATCAAAACTTGAGTTCTCGAGCCCCATGATACACTTTTTTCTGAGGGTAGATATAGGATCTTCTTTGCGATCTATTTCGCCACAAAAAGTACCTAGTATGTCTGTGTCAAAATGATCAGAAACGGAACAGGTTGAATTGAAATATTTTGCAAAAAAAGGCGATATCACTTTTTCTTTTTTGTGTTTTGAGACAATCAATATATTTCGTTTTTCAAACATTTTATGCACCGAATTTCTTTTTTTAACAGGACTTTTATTTGTAAAAAAGTAATTGTAAAAATAATATAAATTTAATGATCCTTACTTTTATTTTTGCAAAATTATAGCATTGATATATAAATAAATATTTATCTTTGTTATTTTAAATATAAACAGTATTTATGAACTACACATTGAATCAATTGCAAATATTTTTAAAAATTGTACAAACAAATAGTATTACAAGAGCGGCAAAAGAATTAAATCTAACTCAACCTGCAGTTTCCATTCAACTGAAAAATTTTCAAGATCAGTTTGATATTGCTTTGACCGAAGTAATAGGTAGAAAACTTTATGTGACAGATTTTGGAAGAGAAATAGCAGATACTGTTGAAAATATAGTCAATCAAGTGTATGCTATTAATTACAAGACACATGCTTTCAAAGGCCAGCTATATGGAAGATTAAAAATATCGGTAGTTTCTACGGGAAAATACATTATGCCTTATTTTTTATCCGATTTTTTGAATCAAAATCCTGGTGTAGAACTCATAATGGATGTAACCAATAAAAATAAAGTAGTAGAAAGTGTAGAACTAAACGAAGTGGATTTTGCCCTAGTATCAATAATGCCTAATATTTATGGAATACAAAAGTTGGATTTATTGAAAAACAAGCTTTTTATGGTGGGGAACACAAATTTTAATTCGGTAAATAACCAAAATATAAATGAGAAAAATCTCAGTCCTTTAATCTATAGAGAAAAAGGATCTGGGACAAGACAAATTATGGAATCTTATCTTGAACAACATCATATTGCATCCATTAAAAAATTAGAACTAACCTCTAATGAAGCAGTAAAACAAGCAGTAATAGCTGGTTTGGGATGTTCTATAATGCCATTGATAGGCATCAAAAATGAATTGTCAAATGGAGATCTAAAGATTATCAATATGAATGGAATGCCTATAGAAACTACCTGGAGTTTGATATGGCAAAAAAGCAAAAAACATTCCCCCGTATCTATTGCTTTTTTAGAGTATTTGAAGCAGAAAAAAGACGAAATAGTCAAAAATCATTTTAATTGGTATGAAATATATTAATGTTTTCAATAAAAAATCTACTTAAATTTTATTGCATAACATATATCAAGTCCTTTCTTATTCAATGCAAGTATAATTCCATCCGCTTCAGAATGTTTTTTCTTAGTTCGTTTTATCAAATTTGTTCTGATTGTTTCATATTGAGTGCCACTGATAAATCCTAGCTCAACAATTCCCAATGTGTCATGTTGCATAATGGGTTTACTATCCGAAAATATTAATAATCCATCAATTCTTGAAACCTCTGCGGATGCAAAACGAGTGTCATCGCTTCCTGCTTTAAATGCTACTAGAATAGTAAAAATAATGCTGCAAAAGATGATGTATAAATATTTTTGATAATTCATTTTAAAAATTTTAGAGGTGTAAAAATATATTTTTATCTAGTTTAAATTATTTTAAACCATGGTTTTTTTTATTTATTCAATAATTGGATTCAGTTTTGTATAAAAATAATGAAAAGGACATTCATTGTCTTTAAAGATTAAAAACACGTTTTGCACTTCTTTTCTTTCCATCAATTATTACTTCAGAACAAGGTGCTGTTTGTTCTATTTTTTTCTTCACAAATTCTCCTTTTTTATTATATATGTAGGTAATTACATTACAAAGAGTTCCATCTTGCGAACAATAAGTTTCTTGATGAGTAATTCCGCTTGGCTGATGATATGAAATGCTATAAAATTTTTTGTCGGGCAATTGCATTTCATACTTTGTTTTTTGCTTAAGTTCATTGTATTTTTCGGTGTACAAAAAACTAGGACACCAATCTGAATATTTCCGATATTCTCTAATGTCGCTATCCTCAAAACGAGAGATATACTCAGCATACAAATCATTAAAATGGCTATAGAAATATTCATTCTTGATAAAACAACTGTCTGGAGGTAGATTGGTGATATGATGGCAGCTTGTATCTGTTGTAATCTGAGGGGTATTCTTAGATAAGTAATAAAATCTATGACCATCGGTTTTAATATAGTATGTTCTTTGTTCCATAGATACAATTGTATCGTGGCTTCTTTTTATTTTTAAGGTGCAAAACTGGCTTAAATCTCCATTTTGTGGCATGGCCACTTTCCCATTATGTGGAAGGTCATAGTCAGTATTATTGTAATAATTGTATATGCTGTCGCCTAAAGCTATACCATATGGATTATATGATACTCTAATTTTGTATATACCAGCAAATAATGGAACTCCAAAACTATGGTGTGAAACGTTTTGAGTAAGATAGCTAAAATAATTTTCAAAATCATTTAAGTAAATGGGGACTGTAATTTGTTCAAGCGGCTTCAAATATCTGATCTGAACAGTTCCTGTGTCATGAATCATCATTTTTAACATTTGGTTTTCCGTATATCTGAGTAGTAAGGTGTTTTTGGCCATATCATATACATTTAGATAAAACAATTTTTGTCCTACATTTTGAGTATGAGGAATCAAAACAGGGTGTTTATTCTCTTTGTCAGTATTAATTATCGTAATCTTGAAAGTGATTTTCTCGCCCTCATAATAACTTTCTTTTTCTGTAGACAAAATAAAACGTAAAGGATGATATTTTAAATCTGCCAATGTAAGATTTATCGAAAGCATCCAATAAAGAAAAGAAATATATATCTTCATATAAATTTTAGTAGTTCATATGTTTTTGTTCTTTGTTATATGGCGCAAAAACAAACACAATTATAGAGTATTTTTAATAAAAGTAATATTATTTTAATAGAAAAAAATTATCTTAAATTTTTAATAAAATAGCATGATGCTTTCAAAAATGAGTAATCTATTTTAGATAGTTAAACAATGATTAGAACATCTGTAAAATGTAAGGCGCCAAGTGCTAAAAAATAAAAATTAGTTTAATTGATTTCATTTATCGTAATATTGCAATATTAAAATAAATGAAATATGAAATTATCAGAACTAAAACAAATATTGAGTCAAGTGGATACACTTTTTTTTCAAAAAGAAGATGGAACCAAAATTCCTTCACATTTTCATATAACAGAGGTGGGGAAAATTGCCAAAAACTTTATAGATTGTGGAGGAAAAGAGCGTGAACATTCATTGGTAAATCTACAGTTGTGGGAGAGTGTGGATGTGTGGCATCGGTTGACGGCAGAGAAATTGTTGTCTATTATAGCGCTATCGGAGTCAATATTGCAGATATCGGACGATGAAATAGAGGTGGAATATCAAGGAGCTACTATCGAAAAGTACGGTTTGAGTTTTAATGAAGGTGTTTTTATTCTTACTCAAACAAAAACGGATTGTTTGGCGCAGGATAAATGTGGTATTCCAGAACTTGTAAAGACGGAGAAAGAAAAAATATCTAGCAGTTGTACTCCAGGTGGAGGTTGTTGTTAAAAAAAAATAAGAAATTATGGGCATAACCAAATCTAATCTTTTTAGTGAACATCAAAATCAGTTGTCGCAGATTTTCAAAGCCTTGGGGCATCCAGCACGTATAGCTATTTTGGAATATTTGCTAACGGCAAAATCCTGTATTTGTGGCGATATTGTAGATGAATTGCCACTGGCACAGCCTACTATTTCTCAGCATTTGAAGGAATTGAAGTCGGCGGGTATTATTCAAGGTACTATTGAGGGAACCTCGATTTGCTATTGTATCAATATGCAACATTTGGAAATAGTAAAGGTTTTTATAGAAGGGATGTCTGTATCTAAAATAGAAAATAGTTGTTGTTAAATATGGTATGAATATGAAATTAGGTAAATATTATTTAGATAAAAAATTTTTAGTTATAATAATTGGGATTGTTTTGTTGAATTTTCAGTTTGGACTTGACATAAGATTTACAATTATTAATATTTTATGGATTTTAATAAGTATAAAAAAAAATATGAATATTCTCATTCTTTGCACAGGTAATAGTTGTAGGAGTCAAATGGCACATGGCATTTTACAGTCTTTGAATATTGCCCTCAATGTGCATTCTGCAGGCACTCATCCTGCAGATAATGTAAATCCCAATGCTATCAAAGTACTAGCTGAATTGGGATTGGATATTAGCCATCACAAACCAATGTTAGTTGAAACTTATTTGGATAAATCATGGGATTTTGTGATTACTGTATGTGGTGGAGCTCATGAAAGCTGCCCTTCATTTCTCGGACAGGTTAAAAATCGAATTCATATAGGATTTGAAGATCCAGCAGATGCTATCGGAACGCCTGAGGAAATTCTAGATGAGTTTCGAACGATACGAAATCAAATTTTGATCGCCTTTTTTAGCTTTTATCATCATAGGTTGAAAAAATAGATATTTTATTAATCTATCCCAATCTTTCTTATAAAGACAAGAATAATTCTATTAATTATTGTATTTTTGTGCATCCTAAAAATATAATCACATGAAAAAAATTAAATTGATTGTTCTCTTTCTATGGACTTGTAACGTTGTTTTTGCGCAAAATAAAGAGTTAAAACAGGCCAAAGATTATTTGTATAATTACCAAGCTTCCAGAAAAATAGCAGATTTAGAAAAAGCAATTGAGAATATCAAAATAGCAATTGCTAGCGAAAAATTGGCAAATGATCCATCAACGCTATATTTTCATGGATTAATTCATAAAACCTACTATGATGCGTTGGCTGTAAAGTCTCCAGAACTGGTATATACAGCATACAATAGTTTGAAAAAAGCCTTGACAATCAAGCCAAAATTTGAAGATAAGGATCAAGCCATTATTTTTATAAAGTATTTAGGCTTTGATATGTATGGAATAGGCATAGAACAATTTAATGCAAAGAATAATGATAAAGCTTTTGAGGCTTATAAAAATTTGATAGATTTAAATCAATTTCTAAATGCTATTGGAGAGAAACTAGCTTTGACCGATCCAAATACAAAGGAATTAGCAGAAGTAAAAACCAGCGATATTGTAAATAATTATGTAGTTTTTGCTATTAATGCCAATAAGAAAGAAGAAGCCGCAGCTCTATTGAAAAAAGAAATAGTGTCCAATCCTTCGGAGATAAAATATTTGCAAATAATACAATTATTACAAGAAAATCCAGATAAAACAGAATATAAAAAATGGCTTCAGGAAGCTATTTTAAAATATCCGAATAATGTAGATATCATTATAGCGGATATCAATTTTAATATTGCTGAAAAAAATACAGCTATTGCTATTGAAAAATTAAATAAACTAATTTCATTGGATCCAAAAAACAAACAATATTATTTATTGCTTGGAAATTTATACGAAAATCAAAAAGATATGGCCAATGCTAAAAAAACATACAAAACCGGATTAGAAATAGCGCCAGAAGATTATGAAATGAATTATAACTGTGGAGCTGTTTCATATAATGAGGCCGTAAATGCATATAATAGCACCAAAAATGTAAAAACAAAAACAAATAATTATTTGATACTTTTTGCAGAATCAAAAAAGTTCTTTGAAAAATGCAAAGCTTTGAGACCTGAGAAAAGTGAAGTAGATTCATTAATTAAAAAAATTAACGAAATTAAGTGATTTTGGTATAGAATTTGAATAGAAATTCAAAAGAATATAAAAAATCATGAAAAAATTAAATGCTCTAGCCCTTTTGTTCTGGACAGTCAATGCATTTTCACAATCTTTTATTCCAGTAAAAATAGCTATTAAAGAGGGCCATAGAACATTTTTAAATTTAGAAACCAGAAGTGTAACAGAAAAAAATCAAGATGGCTGGGATTTTGCAGTTATTGACGAAAGGCATGAAATAGGTGCTAAAATTAATGATAGCAAAGGTATAAGATTGTGGAAGGTATATAAAGATACAGCATTATTTGGGTCAATTAATCTCAGCGATACCTCTAATCGTATAATAAATAGTACAGCTTATCTATATTTAGGTGCTTTTGATACCACCTATACCGACAAAACAAATAGCGTACTGAATCCATACTATCAGTTAGGACTCGGCAAATTATACAATACCATTGATAATCCTTATTTTTGCTTCGGCGATAAATGTTATATCATCCAAAGAGCCGATGGGGAATATGGTAAAATGTATTTATCCTCATATAAAAATATCAATAATGAAAGAATATATACATTTAGATATTCAAAAATAGATGGGACGCAAGATGCTTATTTTCAAGTAAAAAAATCTACTATTTTTACAAAACATCATTCATATGTAAACTTGACCGATAAAAGTTATAACACAAATTTTGAACTAGATAATGCCAATTCTTGGGATTTAGTCTTTAGTTCCTATGAAGAATGGTCTGGAAATCAAGTTGTTAGAAAACCCATTGGCGTATTTATTAATAATGGCGTTTTAAACATTTCATTTTCTGAAATTCCAGGAAGACCTTCTACTTATGATATTCCAAAAATTTATACTCAATCATATGATACTTTAGGAGATCCATCTTTATTGACATATGATAAAAGATTTGAAGGGTTTAAATTGGTAAGTAAAAAACAAGATCAAATTTTGACAAAATGGATGGATGCTTCGGACAATTTGATTTCAAATAATAATTTTTTTATAAAAAATAATGTAGGTACTATTTTTCATATTTATTTTTCAGGATTGGATAAGGTAAACAATACAGTAGATGTAAATATAAAAAGAGTATCTAGCGCTATAGAAAATCCTGTAAAAAATGATGCTTACAATATAGAGAATAATACCCATCTTTTGAAAATATATACCAATACTATTCAAGATAAAGCATTTAGTGTAATTACATATGACATGATGGGTAGAATAATTGCATCTAGCTCCACAAAAAGTGGTGAAATAGTTTTGGATAATTCTTTATGGAATACATCTGTTGTAATTTTACAAGTGAAAAATGATCAGAGTATAATTAATTATAAAATTGCTAGCTTGAACTAATTTTTCATATGTACTTAAAAAGATTTTTTTTGGTATTAAATCTTATATTTAATATTAATTTAATTAGCCAAAATATATCACAATTTAATATTTTTTACAACGATACAAAAGATCCCGTTTTTGGAGCCAAGGTATTGTTCTATAAAGGAGTTAAGATTGTAAATAATTCGCTTAGCGATGAAAATGGAAAAGTTGAATTTAATCGTGACTTAGATTTTGAGTATTTAGAGATTAAAAAATCGGGATATCAAATAATCTCTTTCTCCAAAGGAACAAATATTAGTGCTATATATCTAAAGCCAAGAGCTAATGAAATAGATGAAGTTGTCATCACAGGCCAAATTATTCCTGGAAATAAATATCAATCTCCATTCAAATTAAAATTTTATTCAAAAGAAGAAATTGAAAGTAAGAATTCCGTAAATCTGGCAGATTTTTTACAAACAGAAAATAATTTTCAAATTACGCAAGATGCCGTTTTGGGTACAAAAGTTTCTTTAAATGGTATGAATGGACAAGATCTGAAGATATTGATTGATGGTATTCCTGTTGCAGGAAGGCTTAATGGTACAGTTGATTTTTCCCAGATTTTACTCAATAATATTGAACGCATTGAGGTGGTAGATGGTCCTTTATCTGTTATATATGGAACCAATTCATCTGGGGGTGTTATAAATTTAATTTCAAAAAGTAAAGTAAAAGAAGATATAGCCGTCAATGCTAATTTATTTGCTGAGAGCGTGGGACAGATCAATTTTAATGGTTCAATTTCGACAAATAAAAAGGGTAATCAAATTCGTCTTGAATTTGGACGAAATGTATTTTTGGGTTGGGATCAATTCGCGGATTCTTTAAAAAAAACTATCAAGCCGCTATGGCGCGATGAAGATTGGAATCCAAAAGAACAGTATTTTGCTAATTTTTCTTTTTATAGAGCCTTGAACAAAAAATCAAAATTACATCTCAAATTTAATGGGTTTTGGGAAGATATACTCAATAAGCAAGACCCCGCTTCGGCATATTCCGAAAATGTAATTGATGATCAATATAAAACCTCTCGAATCAATATTGGAGGTACATTTGATTATAAAATTAACAATGAATTTGAATTGTTACAAAGTGCAAATTTTACTACATTTATACGAACTACCTCTTATTATTCCCAAAATTTAACCACAGCTAAAAGATCGCTTTTGAATCAAGTGGATGAAAATTTTTATAATTTTTTCTACAGAGCTATTTTGCGACAGGATGCTTTTAAAACCAAGGTAAAGGTTTTATATGGGATGGACCTGAACTTAGATATGCTTCAAGCTCAAAAAATCTTAAATCAAACTAAAGCCTTATACGAAGTAGGTTTTTTTTCAATGGTTAATCTTCAGCTTAACGAACAATTATTTTTCCAGCCAGGTCTTCGATTTGCAAACAACTCTTTATTCCCTAGTACATTGGCTCCTACATTCAATCTTAGATATGACTTTTCTCAAAAAGCAAGCGCAAGACTCTCATATTCACATGGATATCGAAATCCTGAAATAAAAGAATTATTCTTTAATTTTGTAGATAATAATCATAATATCCAAGGAAATCAAAATTTACAAACAGAAGAAAATGACAATGTTCAGTTGGGATTTGATATTAAATCAAATAAGGAAGAAGATAAGCCGCATTCATATTCTACCTCTTTTACCTTATCATTGATTTCAAAAACTAATGCCATAGAAATAGTGCCTGTAGATGTATCTAAAAATGAATTTCAGTACCAGAATATAGGTAAATATAATTCAATGGTATTTTCACTTGACAATAGGATGAAAATCAATAATATTATGTTTGGTTTGGGAGGCAATATATCGGGATTTTCAAGATTTTATAACAACACTGCCAATCAGATAAGTCAATTCCTTTTTAATGGTTCAGTCAATTTGAATTGTACGTATACTTATAAGCCATGGAGTACAAAATTTACCTTCTTATCAAAATTTTATACCACCAATACTATTTCTGTTTTGAATATTACAAACAATCGTGTAGAAACATCTGAATTTCCAAGTTATATAATGACCGATTTCAATGCATCTCGTAATTTTTTTGATAAAAAATTATCTGTAACCATAGGAGTTAAAAATATTTTCAATGTCAAAAATTTAAGTGTGCTGGGATACAATGGGAACTTTCATAGTGCTGCTGGATCTAATGAAGTCAATTTCTTATGGGGTCGATCAATTTTTACTACAATTAACTTAAATCTAAGCAAATGAAATTGAAGTATAATAGTTTAATTTTTTTTATTTTATCATTGAATTCTTGTATCAAAGTTATCGATGGACCTATCGATATTCAAAAGCCTAATTTTACTGCTATTGAAATTCCTTTGACAAAAGATTATAGCCAAAAAGTATATTACAGCTTGGCTACTAAGTCTATAGTCAAAACAACAAATACATATAGCTGGGATATAGCATTTACAAGCGATTTGACAAGAAAAGGAAAAGTTCTTTTAAATTATGCATACGGTGAAACCGGTGGAAAAGGGATGAATACATTAAATACGGATTTTGATTCTATTTATACAGCAAGTAATATTGAAGCAAATGCGCTTAAATTTAAATATGCCAATTTTTATGATATAAATTCTAATTTATTTGATAATTCACTCTCATATATTAATAACGAACTTACTTCAAATCAAAATGTATTTATTCTTGTATTAGAGCCAGGTAGAGTTATAAAAGTACAAATTCTTCAATATACAAAAACAAATGTAGTTTTTAGACATGGAAAAATTGACAATACAGATACAGTTACAGTTTCTATGCCTTTAAATCCCAATAATAATTATAATTATTATTCTTTTAAAAATAAAAATATAGTATCCGTAGAACCTTCAAGTAATACTTCTTGGGATATTGAGTTTACAAAATATACTACACTATTGACCGAATTTAATAGTACAAGATATTATGCAGTTACAGGCGCTATTTTAAATCCGTCAAAATCACTTGAGTATACAATGATTAATAATATAAATATTGACAATGTTGATATTGCAAAAGCTTCAATACAATCTTATAAATTGGATTTATTGGGAATAGGGTATAGTTGGAAAAAATTTAGCAGTCCATCAAGCGATGGATTTTATACTATAGAGCCAAGAACCTATATTGTCAAAGAGGGGCCAACATTCTATTCGATTCAGTTTACTGAATTTTCAAAATTGATTGGAACGACCATGGAGAAAGGTTATCCTCAATTTTTGCAAAATAATTTATAGTACAAAAACTTAAAAACAATGTTAAATCATAAGTATTTTCATATTGAAATACAAACAAGAAGCATTGATAAATAAATTATCCTTATTTTTGCATTTTTAATATAAAAAAAATATTGTGGCGTTAAATAAAGACTTCAAAGTAGCAATCTTAGCTATTGTTTCAATCATATTTATGGTATTGGCATATCAATTTATGCGAGGTACGTTGATGCATAATGCAGAGCCAATCTACTCTTCATATTTTACAAATGTAACAAGCCTTAAAAAATCAGATAAGGTTTTTTTGAATGGAGTACAGGTGGGTGTAATAAAAAATATTGATTTTGCCGATATCAAAGACCCCAATAAGATAAAAGTAGATTTTTCTATAAATCCCAATTTACAAATTCCAAAGAATTCGGTCATTGAAATAATAAGTTATAGTTTGATGGGAAATAAAGGATTGAAAATCAATATGGGCACTGGAGAATTTGCCAAAGCTGGCGATTTATTTAACGGAATGAATGAAAAAGGGATGTTTGAGGGAATTACAGAAAATGTAGGCCCCCTTGCCGATCAGTCTACTATAATGATGCAAAATGTAAATACTTTGTTTGATAGAAAACAACGTGAAAATTTGTATGTTACTATTGGCGAATTAAACAAAACTCTTACGGCATTGCAGACCATGGTTAATTCCAATCAACATGCTATCAATGGAACACTAGGCAATGTTGAAAAGCTTACAAAAGCTTTGGCCGTAAAGCAAAATGATATAGCTCAAATTATTTCTAATACCAAAGAAATGACCTCGCAGATGAAAAATGCCGATTTGTCCAAATCTATGAATAAAATGAATCAATCAATGGACGAACTCAATAAATTGATGGTAGATATCAATAAAGGAAAAGGTTCTTTGGGCAAATTGATGAAAGACGAAGAATTGTACAATAAACTGGCAAGCACCTCTAAAAGTGCGGATGAATTGCTCAAGGATATGAAAGAGAATCCAAAGCGATATGTTCATTTTTCTGTTTTTGGAGGCAAAAAATAATCTTGATAATACTCAATGCCATTCGAATGAAATCTAAAATTGGAATACTATTAGGTGTTTTGTTTTTTTGTGTTTCAAGAATAGCATCCCAGGAAACCGCTCAGATAGAAATTTTGTGGAGCGATGAAGCCATCCTCGAATTTGTAGAAAATAATCCAGTCAAAAGGCTTTTAGGACATGTAAAATTAAGGCATAAAGGCACCTTATTTTTTTGTGATAAAGCCAATATTTATTATACCAATAATGTAGATGCCGAAGGCAATATTCGTATTGTGCGTCCAAAAGGCACAACAATTACAGGCAATATTCTCAACTACTTTAGCGATCAAAAATTGGCGTTGATTCGGGAGAATGTAATCCTCTCCGATAAGAAATCGAAGCTCTACACGCCCGATATGACATATGATATGAATATCGAAACAGCTTATTTCACGAATGGCGGAAAAGTTGTCAATGATTCCACCATCATTACCTCTAGGCACGGAACATATTATACAAAAACCAATCAGGCTTTTTTTAAGTATGATGTTCAGCTGACCAATCCCAAGTATAAATTAAAATCGGATACACTGGAATACAATACCAAGCAAAAAAGAAATTATTTTTACCAAGCCACAACTATTGAAAACGATAGTGGTTATATTTTTTGTAATAGAGGCTGGTACGATGAAGCTACTAATCAGTCCAGTTTTGGAAGAGGAACTATTATTTATAATCCCCCTCAATGGATAATGACCGATTCTATTTTTTATGATAAAAAAAATGAATTGTCTCGAATATACAAAACCTTTGAATATCATGATACTGCTACCAAAGTACATATCTTTGGAGATACTGCAGATTATTATAGCAAAGAAAAACATATTTTGGCATATAATAGACCGTTGCTTTTATATGAAACCGACAATAAAAATCCTTTGTTTATCCGTGCCGAAATTCTTGAGAGCAAGGAACTAGAAGGTAAAAAATACTTTTATGGACATAAAAAAGTACGAATCTATAATAAAGAGTTTCAGGGCGTCTGCGATAGCTTTGAATATAATGCTCAAGACTCAATAATGCGAATGCGCATAAATCCTATTTCATGGTTAGTGGACAAAACACAAATCATGCAGCTGACAGGTGAAGTGATAAATATGAAATTAAAAAATAAAAATCTGGAGAAAGTTTATGTTAATCAAAATGGATTAATCGTTCAAGAGGAATTCAAAAACTATTATAATCAAATTAGTGCCGATACAATTAATATATACATGAAAGAAAAGAAAATGGATTATATGCATGCCATTAAAAATGCAAAAAGTATCTATTTTGCCAAAGAAGAACCCAAAGGATATTTGGGATTAAACAACTCCGAAAGCTATCGTCTCAAAGCCCTTTTTGATGAGGGAAAACTATCTAGAATCATATTCTATCATCAGCCCAAAGCCACATTCTATCCTACAAAAGATATTAATCTCCAAAATAGTCGGTTGGCTAATTTTCAATGGCATATCGAACAAAAACCAAAAGATGATAAAGACTTGTAAGTTAAATACGTAGTATTAAATCGTTAATTAACTATACTCAAAATAAAAATATTTGTTTTTGTGAAAAAAAGATTATATTTGCACTTAAATTTGGAGTAGAAATTGATAAGAAGGGAAGCTTAAGCTTCCCTATTTTTATATAAATGGGGTATATGGATTTAAGTGAAAAAATAAAATTGAAGTTGAGAAAATGGTCTGAAGACTATTGTCGTCAGAATGAATTGTTTCTTGTGGATGTTACGGTTATTGGGCTAAAATTTAATGTATACGCGGATTCTATGACCAATATTACCATACAAGAATGTGCCAAGCTTAATCGTTTCTTGCAAGGTAAATTAGATGAGGATTCTGAAGTGCCTGAGATATATACTCTAGATGTATCATCACCCGGCATGTCCAATTCATTGAAATTGCCTATTCAATACAAGAAAAGATTGGATAAAAATTTGAAAATTACAAAAATAGATGGGATAGATATTGAAGGAAAAATTGTGCATGTAGATGATGAAGGAGTAGCGGTTGAAGTTACGATTCCTATGAATAAAAAATTAAAACAACCCGAAAGAATAGAAACATATTCACTAAAATATAACGAAATAAAAAAAGCATTAATACCTATAAAATTTAACAAAAAATGAGTAATATAGATTTGATTGACTCGTTCTCCGAGTTTAAAGAACAAAAAGGAATTGATAAAGTAAAAATGATGCGTCTTCTTGAAGATGTGTTCCGAACTTCATTAAAGAAAAAGTATGGAAATACAGATAATTTTAGTATCGTAATCAATACTGATAAAGGTCAAGTAGAGATTTATCAAAGTAGAGAAATTGTAGAAGACGATCAGGTAGAGGATTCTGTAAAACAAGTAGGAATTAGCGATGCCTTGAAATTAGACGAAAGTTTTGAGATAGGTGAGGAAACGTATGAGCAAATCGAAATTCATGAATTGTCTCGAAGAGCTATTATGGCCGCAAAACAAACGTTACATTCAAGAGTTACGGAGTTGGAAAAAGACGAAGTTTATAAAAATTACAAAGATAGAGTAGGCGAGATTGTAACGGGTGAAGTATATCAAGTATGGAGAAATGAGGTTTTAATCTTAGATAGTGATGGCAATGAACTTATTTTGCCAAAAGGTGAGCAAATCAAATTTGATTACTACAAAAAAGGAGATGCTATCAAAGCCGTTATCAAAGAAGTAGAATTGAGAAATAATCTTCCTAGAATAATCTTAAGTAGAATTGACCCTTCATTCTTGGAAGCTATGCTATCATTGGAAGTTCCAGAAATTATAGATGGTCTTATAGCCATAAAAAAAGTAGTGCGTGAACCAGGCGAAAAAGCAAAAGTAGCTGTAGAAAGCTATGATGATAGAATTGATCCTATTGGAGCATGTGTAGGGGTGAAAGGTTCAAGAATTCATGGCATTGTAAAAGAATTACAGAATGAAAATATAGATGTAGTTAATTTTACAAATAATTTTGCACTATATATTCAGCGTGCTATGGCGCCAGCCGTTATCAATTCTATTGAAATAGATGAAAAAAATAAGCGTGTAAAAGTATGGTTGGAACCCGATCAAGTATCGTTGGCTATTGGGAAAAATGGTGTAAACATTAAATTAGCTAGTAAATTGATTAACTACAAAATAGATGTATATAGAGATATTGATAATGATGAAGAGGATATCGATTTAGATGAATTCAATGATGAAATCGATCAGTGGATAATTGATGAAATCAAAAAAATAGGATGTGATACTGCTAAAAGTGTGTTGAGTTTGAGTATTGAAGAATTAGCAAAAAGAGCTGACTTAGAAGAAGAAACGGTAAGAGATGTAATGCATATATTAAAAAATGAATTTGAAAAATAAAAATTTTATTTTTCATTCAAATAATAACAATTTTAAAAAAATCAATGGCCGAACAAAAACCAACAAGATTAGCCAAAGCGGCAACATACTTCAACGTAGGTAGAGAGGAAATTTTGGAATTTTTAATTTCAAAAGGCTTTTCTATTGATAATAATCCCAATGCTAAAATTGAGGATAACATGTTTGCTGCTCTTGCCGAAAAATATCAGGTAGAGCACAATCAACGTGAAGAATCTAATTTACTAGGTAAGAAAGAATCTGTAGTGTCTGCTTCCGAAGTTATTGAAGTACAAGATATAGCAAAAACTGAGCCGACAAAAGAAGTGAAAGAAAAACCTACAAAGTTAGAAGACCCTGAAGCCGATTTGATAGTCGAAGATTCTGAAGAAGATGTCAAACTTGATGCTCCAAAAGTTGTATTGACGGGACCTAAAGTATTGGGGAAGATGAATTTAGAGGATTTAGAGCCTAGAAAGAAATCTAAATCTAAAAAAGAGGAACCTGCTCCCTTAGTATCTTCAAAAAAGAAAGAAAAACTTGAGAAAGAACCTGAATTAGTGGATGAAGAATCAGTGTTAGAAATTCCTGATGCTAAAGAAGAGCAAATTTCTCAAGAAGAAGAAATTATAGCTCCAAAAATTGAATCCTTGGGCGAAGATACTGTAGAGCATATTACCACAAGATTCCAAAAATTGGAAGGTGCGAAAGTATTGGGCACCATAAATTTGGATGAATTTAAGAAAAAAGAAACTCAGAAACCTGCCCCAAAAGTTCAAGATAAAAAACGAACGCGTATCTCTGATAATAAAACTACTGGAGATAAGACACGTGTCAAATTTGATAATTCTTCAAAAGATAACGCGTTCCAAAAACCAAAGAAAACCTTTGAAAAAGATAAGAAAGAGGTTAAAAAATCGGATGAGCCTCAAGTATTGAGCGAAAAAGAAATCGAAGATAATATCAAGAGAACGGAAGCCAGAATGAATGCTTCGTTGTCCAAAGGTCAAAGACAAAAAATTAGAAAGAAAAAGAGAGAGGAAATTCACGAAAAACTTCGTCAAAATGAAGAAGTAGAAAATGATAAATTGCTCAAAATCACCGAGTTTATTACGGTGAGCGATTTGGCTAATTTAATGGGACTTTCTGCTACGCAAATTATCAGTTTCTGTTTTGGAATGGGTGTAGTAGTATCTATTAATCAACGTCTTGATGCAGAAATTATTGAATTGATTGCTTCAGAATACGATTTTGAGGTTGAATTTATTTCTTTAGAGGATAGCAATATAATAGAGGAGGAAGAGGATGATCCTGCTGATTTGGAAGGTCGTGCACCTATTGTTACCATCATGGGACACGTAGACCACGGTAAAACTTCATTGCTTGATTATATTCGAAATGCCAGTGTAGCTAAGAAAGAAGCGGGTGGAATTACTCAGCATATTGGAGCATATGATGTATTAGTGCCAAAATTAGATAGAAAAATTACTTTTATCGATACACCGGGTCACGAAGCTTTTACAGCGATGCGTGCTCGTGGTGCTAAATTGACGGATATAGCAGTAATTGTAATTGCAGCGGATGACAAAGTGATGCCACAGACTCGTGAGGCTATTAGCCACGCACTTTCGGCCAATGTACCAATGATTTTTGCTTATAACAAAATGGATAAAGACGGTGCCAACCCTGATGGCGTTCGTACCCAATTATCAGAGATGAACTTATTGGTAGAAAGCTGGGGTGGAAAATACCAAGAACAAGAAATTTCGGCTAAAAAAGGAATGGGAATCGAGGATTTGCTCGAGAAAATTCTTTTGGAAGCAGATATGCTCGAACTCAAAGCCAATCCAAAAAAGCTCGCTACAGGAACTGTAATTGAGGCGTCTTTAGACAAAGGTAGAGGCTATGTAGCTACGGTATTGGTATTGGGTGGAACAATGGAAGTGGGCGACTTTATCGTAGCGGGTTCTTGCTATGGAAAAGTAAAAGCTATGACCGATCACAAAGGAAATAAAGTGAAAAAAGTATTGCCAGGAGAGCCAGTACAAATCTTAGGATTGAACGGTGCGCCATCGGCAGGTGAGGTTGTTCGTCAATTCAACGATGAACAAGAAGCCAAACAAATAGCCTACAAACGTTCACAAATTGAGCGTGAGCAAGGAATCCGTACCAAAAAACACATTACGTTGGACGAAATTGGAAGACGTTTGGCATTGGGTACGTTCAAGGAGCTCAATATTATTATCAAAGGAGACGTGGATGGTTCGGTACAAGCATTGACCGATTCATTGATCAAATTGTCTACCGACGAAATTCAAGTAAATATTCTCCACCGTGCGGTAGGAGCTATCTCCGAGTCCGATGTACTCTTGGCTACCGCTTCGGATGCCATTATCATTGGATTCCAAGTGAGACCAAGTGCACAAGCCAAATTATTGGCAGAGAAAGAACATATCGATATTCGCCATTATTCGGTTATTTATCAAGCTATTGATGAAATCAAAGCCGCTATGGAAGGAATGCTTGAGCCTACTGTGGAAGAAAAAATCACAGGAAACTTGGAAGTATTGGAAGTATTCAAAATTCCAAAAATTGGTTCAATTGCAGGATGTATGGTTAAAGACGGTAAAGTATACCGAACCTCCAAAATTCGTATTATACGCGAAGGTATCGTAGTACATACTGGCGTTTTGGATTCATTGAAACGATACAAAGACGATGTGAAAGAAGTAGTACACGGACAAGATTGTGGTTTGAATATCAAAAATTACAACGATATTCAATCGGGCGATATCATCGAAGCGTACGAAGAAATAGAAGTGAAGAGAACCCTATAATTTTTTTAGACTATTCCTAGTATGAACTATCAAGAAGTAATTAAAGAAGTTTGCCTCAAAGATGAAAAATTTGTAGTATTTACAGCCGAAAATAGAGCCGTAGTACGAGAGCTTCCACCCATCCTCAACGATAGATTTATCGATGTGGGAATTACCGAACAAAATATGATAGGAATGGCCGCAGGAATGGCTTTGAGAGGTCGAGTGCCTATCTGTCATGCCCTTACCAATTTCTTATTGTTTCGTGCCTACGAATTTATTAGAAATGACGCAGGAATTCCGCATTTACCCGTAAAATTGAGTGGTTGGATTCCCGGTTTTTTGTCCGATGGAAATGGCCCAACGCACCAATCATTGGAAGATGTAGGGATTATGCGCCTTATCCCAGGTATGCAAGTATTTTGTCCTTCGGATAATGATGATATGGTTATGATGCTTGAAAAAGTATGGAATTCACCCAATCCTTCTTATATTCGTGTAAATCCTCGCCCTGCCAAAATCAAACATACAATCCCGTTTGAAATAGGAAAAGCCGAAGAATTGGCAAAAGGAAAAGATGTAACCTTGCTAGTATACGGATTTTTGTTGGAAGAAGCCCTTGTAGCTAAAGAAATTCTTGAAAAATCGGGCTTGAGTGTAGGACTTGTAAATATGCGAAGTTTGCAGCCTATCGACGAAGAATTTGTAGTAAGTCTCAAAAACAAAACGTCTAAATTGGTAGCTATAGAAGATCATTTCCAAGTAGGCGGTCTCTATTCTATTCTTTCCGAAATTATGGTTAGAAATCAATATGTAATGCCACTTCAAAGCATTTCTATGGGTGCTCGCTGGTTCAAACCCGGTTTGCTTTCCGAAGTCCTCGAATACGAAGGATTTACAGGTGCAAAAATTGCTGCTAAGGTATTGGAGGATAGGGGTTAGATTTTAGGTTTTAGGTTTTTGTGATTAGTAACTAGTAATTTGTAATTAGCAAAACCCCGCGTTATTCCCTAAAAATAATTATCAATCAATGTAGGGGCGAAATATTTTTCGCCATTTAATAGCATCAGGCTTTAGCCTGATTAGACAAAAATAAATCCGAAATAGATTTCTCGCACCGCTCGAAACGACAACGCATCATTATATGCAAAACGGAAAAAATTCTAATCACTAATCACAAATTACTAATTACTCAAAAAATATCTCTTCCAAAACGTCAAAATCTGACACAATAATCCCCTATTTTTATTTTCAATAAAAAGATAGAAATATGGATTTGGAATACAAAATAAATAAGGCAGAAAAACTATTCAGTGAAAATGAATATGATAAATCAAATCAACTGTATAAGGAAGTCCTCCGCGAACGTCCCTATAATTTGCAAGCGCTTATCAATATTTCCGACAATCTCATACGCCAGAACAAAAGCCTAGAAGCAGAGCCTTATGCCTTGGATGCTTACCTGCTCTATAAAGATGTAGACGATATGGCTGTAGCCAACTATTCCTGTGTCTTGTTTGACAAAAACGAACTCGACTTAGCTATAGCAGTATGTGAGGAAGCGTGCAGGCGTGGCAGCCAAAATAGCATGGTGATTCAAAACCTAGGCTACTACTATATGCACAAAAGTATGTACTCAAAAGCTCTCGAATGCTACAACCGCTCCATAGCACTAAACAAAGATAACCCACTCGCCTACTGCAATAGAGGTATTCTCCGCTATTTTATCCTCAATGACCAACACGGTATCTCCGACCTCTTCAAAGCCCTCCGCCTCAAAGATAATGAAGCCACCCAAATCCTCAAAATTATAGCCACCCAACGTAAAGGAATTTTGAAAAAATATTCCAATATGGAATAGTGATATTTTATTTATATTTAAATAATAACTGGATGCTTATTAAGATTCTCTAATGTAATTTTTCCCTTTTATCTCCCTTTTCGTTCATATTGGCAGCATCCATGTAGGTTATTGTATATTTTATCGTCGGCTGTGAATTTGTCGTTGTCGTAGCCTACGTCGGCTATTTTTTTGAGTAAAATATCGGATTTCGTTTGTGTACTGTCGAAGAATAGCACTAAAAGTTGTGTCTCTTTATTCCATCTTCCATAAGTGATGTTTTTTTGGAATACCGCATTCTCAATGTTTTTTTTGCACATACCACAGTTTCCCCATACACGGAAGCTTTCTGTTTTTTTGTTTTTTATTTGTCCAAATCCTTTAAAAGAAAGAAAAAAGGCAAGAATGAGTATTGTGATTTTAGGAATATTCATGTTGAATGTTTTTACAAAGATAATGAAGTTAATGTTAAATACAAAATATTGTCTTTTCGAGCTTTGCGAGAAATCTATAGCAAAAAATATATACGCGAGATCCCCGATAAATTTTCATTTAAAATTGCCATGGATAAAGAATTTTGTTACTGAAAATTTTTGAGGATGACGGGGTTGGCTAATTACAAATTACTAATTACAAATCGCTACAACCTAACGTCTAAAATCTAACATCTATTTTCTACGATTCCCCTCTCTTAAACGTAATCTCTGTGATTTCGGGTCTGATGCCTACTCTTCCTGGGTAGCCTATAAAACCAAAACCTCTGTTTACATATAGAAATTGATTTTTTGCTTTATAAAGTCCTGCCCATTGTTTGTACACCCACTGAACAGGGCTGAAACGAAACCACTTGGTCTCTACCCCAAACTGCATCCCGTGGGTATGTCCGCTCAAGGTGAGGTCTATGTCGGTGTATTGCTCGCGTACTTCGGCATCCCAATGGCTAGGATCGTGCGAAAGTAAGATTTTGAAAGGAATATTTTCGGTACCTTGGTGGGCTTTTTTAAGATTTCCATAGCGCGCAAAACGCATTTTGGCACCCCAATTTTCGATGCCTATCAAGGCTATTTTTTCGCCATTTTGTTCTATTATAGCGTGTTCGTTGAGCAATAATTTCCAATTGGTGGCGTCATGATACGATTTTAGTTGCTCAAAATTTGCTTTTTTAGCTTCTTTGGTTTCCCATTGAACATAGTCGCCGTAATCGTGATTTCCCGTAATGGAAAATTGCCCATGCGTAGCATTTATGTTTTTGAAAATATCGATGTAGTCGGTATATTCCGAAGAGCGATTATTTACCAAATCTCCTGTGAATACAAAAAGATTTGGCTGGAGGCTATTGATGGTTTTGATAGCTTCTATAAGGGGTTCTTTTTTTGAGAAAGTTCCTGAATGGATATCGGATAATTGTACCAATTTGAAATTGTCAAAAGCGGCGGGAAGATTGGTGAAATATAAGGTGTGACGATGAATTTTGTAGTCATACGCCGTCTTGAGCATTCCGTAGATAAATGAGAAAAATGGCAACGAGGCTATCATCAAAAATATAATATTGAGAAATTCGCTGCGATTGATTCCGCCTTTAGGAATTGTATTAGTGGCTTTGCCAAATCCAAAACGTAAGAGTCGAGTCAAATCTTCCAATCCTATGAAAAGAACCCATAGGATTTTAGATATGAAAACACCCATCAATACCCCAAATAAAAATTTGGTGAATCCATTGCCTTGTTCACGGAAATTAAATGCAAAGCTGGCTACAAAAAATAGTAATGTGTATGCAATAGTTGCTATATATATGCTATTGGCAAGCACTTTATATTTGGATTGTGCAAAGAGGGATTTGACCGCACTAAATCCATATAAATCTATAAGAATTGTAATGAATAAGAATACTATAGGAAAGAAAAGTTTAGTCACAATTTTTTATTTGTAATCCAAACAAAAATATACTGAAGAAAGTTCTAAGAAATGATACTAGTGAAAGGTAAGAGGTATTTTTCCTCCAAAAAAAGTTTGATGAAGATTCCGCATATTTTTTTCATATTTATGTTAATGGTAAAAAATTACGGAATGATGTGGTGGGCAAATTACTAATCACTAAGACCTAAATCTTCTATCTCAATATCACCATTTTGCCATAATTATGCTCAAAATATTTGCTGATATCAGTATTTGAATTGTTAATGTCTTTGAAATCAGAGCTATTAATCATATCTACCGCTTTATCATTATCCATTACTACTACTTTGTAGAGATAAACACCATTAGCCAATTTATCGCCATATTGATCGGTACCATTCCATGCAAAAGTAGTTCGATTGAGCCCTATTCTAAGTGGACCCAACTCTTCTTTTTGAATTTCTCTTACTACTTGACCTCTGATATTTAGAATTTGTATTTTAATTCTCTCTGGAATTTTTTCACCCGTAAGAGTAAAAATAAATTGTGTAGAGGTACTGAAAGGATTAGGGTAATTGAGCACTTGGCTTACTTGCATTTTTGTAATAACCCTAAATCCAATTTTGTAGTCGTAGCGTGCATTATTCCCGCTACTGTTGCCACTTTTGTCAGTATCTTTTACAATCAATTCATATTTGCCATCGGTAAGTGTAGGGGTGAATTGAATAGTAGCTACATTGTTTTTGTTGTTTGTAGCAGCTATAAATTGAATATTGTTTTGTGCAAAGTAAATAGGATTGGTATTACCTTGAGGATCTTTCAAATAAAGTTGAATTAATGAAGTGTCGTTAAGAAGCAGAAATTGATTTTCATCTTTTAATTGAATTTGAATTTGAGGCTTGGAAGAAACTAGCTCATTATTGAGAATGTGAATGCCATCGAATGTGACATCTAAAAGAGGGTTCACTTCATCTGGCTTGGTATAAAAAGAGGTTTGAAGGTAATTGTTGAATTCATGTTTTTCGGTTAAATAACCGGTACCTTTTGGATTAATTTCTATCTGTACTTGATTGTTTTTTATAAAATAATTGGGATATGGAAGCACAAAGTTGATTTTACCATTTTGGAGTGAATTGATAGGTGCTACTTTTTGAGTAAACGTTTGGTTTTGTGAGCCACTCGTCAAAATCATTTTTACCCAAAAACTATCTATATTGGCAGGAGACACATTCGTGACGCCAAAACCTAGGTTTGAAGTTTCACCTGAATAAATACTGTCTTTAAGTTCATAATAATAATCTTTATTGATCAATAATTCGGGGACATCTTCTTCATATAAAACACGCCAGAAATTGAGTTGTGAGGGATTTCTATTGGTATTGTCTTTGGAGTAATATCTTAGTTTCAGTTTTGGATATTGTACTGCTGATATTCCCGCAAGAGAAGTATCTACAATGTCAGAATTGAAAGAATAAAGTAGATTTTCTCTATTAGCGTTGTCTATGCCATAGATATAAACCCAGTTTGTATCTTTGCTTGGGGATTCTATTGCTTGAAGATTATGATGATATGATCCCCATTTTTTTACCGGGCCGATCACAGTAGAGTTCATGCCACCTTCATTCCAATTTCCAATAATATTTATATTTCCATATGTTTTAGATACAAAATCCGATCCATTTACCTGATAAGGAATATAGCTTGGGTCATTTTTTTTATATCCAAAAATTAAAGGGGCCTTGATTGTTCCATTTGTGAAATTGGAAATATTTTGAAGTCCTGCATTTGTAAAAAAGGAGGTCAATGTATTATCCCATTTTGTATAATCAGGTTTTTTGAGTGAATAGAAAATTAGATAGTCGCCATTTGGTACTTGATTGATAAAATTCATCAAGACGGAACTCCACTTTGTATTGGGGACAGGGTGCGTAAAAGGCGTAATTCCTGTGTCTGGAAATACAAAACCTTCTCTTGGAATACCATCGTATCCAAATTGAATAGATCCATAGCTGCCATAGCGAGCACCATTTATAATGGTATCTATGCTTTGTTTGGGAATTCCCGTTTTTCCATCCAGCCAAATTACATTGAGCCCAGAGCCTATTCTACTTGCCTCTCTTAGTACTTGCATCCTTGCCGAATTGAGATACCATTCTACCTCATAGGTATTTGATGATCCATCTAATCTAATAGAAATGTTTTTCAAATCATCTAAAAATTGAAAGGTTCTATTGGATTTGAGTTGTAAATTGTTATAATTATCTTTTTGAAATTGAAAATAATGAGATTGATTCCATCCTCCTTTGTTTTTACCCTTTAGATAAATAAAGGAACTTGTGTGCCATACCATAGGTTTTTTTGTGTACGAACTATCAATTCCTGTTCTCCAGTAATAAACTGTACTGTCTTTTAGGGCTGTATTTGGAAACCAATTAAAGACACTTCCATCAGTTATAGATTCATTTGTTCGCAATATTGGAGAATTAAAAAGTTCAGAGGTGTCTATTTGAATTATGTACTTTTTTGGTATTTTGCTTTGATTGGAAATAGAACTATATAGTGTAATACTATCATTTCCAATTATTGAAAATTCATAGGGAAATATAGGGAAGATATCTTCTGATTCTATCAATACTTCCAATCCATTTTTGACTTCATTGTTAGATTCGCTGATCTCCATGATTTGATCTTCGGCATCAATTTTTATTGTAAATGTATTGAGACCTAAGCCTATATTTTGATCTTTTACGGGAATTTTAACTTCAAATGTATCTTTGAAATAAGACGCAGGTACTATTTTTTCATATAGTATTTTAGTTCCATTATTTAAGCGTTCTAGCTTAAGTTTTATATCGCGTTTAATAGCTTTTCCCAAATTTTGAACAATTACAAATACGGAGAAACTATCAATCGAAGCGGATACTAGTTTTGGATTTATATAAAATGAATTTTTATCGATATAATAGTCTGGAGAATTATATTGATTCATCAAAACACTTGGATCACCATTAATGTTATATTCTAAAGCTGTAGTATAAAGATAATTGAGATTTAAATTTACTTCATTGACAAGGCTAATAGTGGATTGTCTAGTCAATTCTCCTAAGGATCTATTATAATATTTATCATTTAAATGTTTGTAAAACCATTTTGAATAATTATAAAGTGATGCATCAAGTGCAAAATTTGTAGAGGCAATAAAAGCAATGGCTCCTTTTTGTTTACCATTGATAAATTGTTCGCTATAGGAAGGAGATGAAGAAAACACATTCCCAGAATTACAACCATTTGCTAAAAAAGCAGGATATTTTCCTTTGTTTTTGAAATTACTTGGGTCCGTAATTCCTACATCAAAAACTGTAGCCGAGCTGTGTCCAAAAAAAGTAATCAAACTTACGCCTTTATTAATTCTATTTTCTAGGTCAATTACAGTTTCATCTGGGGCAATATCAGTAACATTTTTAAATAATGAAAATACTCTAGCACCAGTAAGCGTGTCTATAATCTGTTTTTCGAATTCTTTTAGATTGGCTTTGAAATTTTGTTGCTGTTCGGTTCCCGTTCCTCCACCCAAATGGATAACCCATTTCATATATTCTTTATTCACTGGATTTTGAGTTATTGGCACTGTTTTATTATATTCTATATTGTATTCTTTTAGTTTATCTAAATAATTTCTTACATCATAAGGAGAAAAAACGGAAAGTCTTCCTATATTAACAAAAGGTATTACCGATGAATCCATTGTGCCTAGAAGAATGTCAGAGGGGAAATGCCCAAAAGATGAAACATGAAGTGAATTATATATAGTGCTATTGTATCCTCTAAGCCCATGAGGAGCAAATGATTTTCCAATCAATAATACATTTTCTATGCTAGTATCTTGCCAAGAATGGGCAAATTGAAGAAATTTTCGAATAGATAATGGATGCTTTGGATGGCCATAAGCAAACATGTTGTCTAGCTCGTCTTGGTATACAATACTTACAATAAAATTTCCCCCAGCATTACTTTCTTTATATGTTTTATATTCATCTATTACATTGAGATTATTGCTATCTTTTGTTAATATTTTATTAGTAATAAGGATGAAATTGCCCTTTTTGATATCTGGAAATGTAATTTTTCGAAGAGAAGTAATAGGCTCAATTTGACTTTCATTTGTGATAAAAAGGCTATTTTCTGCATTCCCAGAGTCTATAGTGCCCGTAAAATTGCCAGAACTAGGAATCACAAAGCGTTTTTTAGTTGTGAAATTTGTTAAAATTATGGATGTATTATTCGATATAAAATTATTGACATAGAATTTTTGTATTTGAGAGTTGGGTTCGCAGTAAAAAAGTAAACTTTGAAGTCCTTGAAAATTAAAAGTTCTAGGGTAGTTTAGTTCTATAAATCCTAGGGCATATCCATGATTGTTTGAAATTTTAGGATTGATTTTAAGGGCGTTGGTATTGAGGAGATTTGGGGTGCTTACAGTAGCTTCATAGGTTATAGCTTTGCTTCCAAAAAAGGAAGTATCTCTTAGTTTACTTGTATTCCATATTATTTCTAATTGATGACTATTTGCATTTTTCGCAAATAGTCTAAATTTTAATTTAGAATTATATGGTGCGTCCATTTTGGCTTCTGTAGCCAAAATATTATTTGAAGCTATCGCATTATTCCCCCAACCCTCGCCTTCATCATATTCAGGAGATACTACATAGTCCAGAGTACCATAATAAAATCTTCGACCATCTTGAAAAGAATTCCTAAATCCAACAAGTTCTTTCCGGATACAATATGAAGAAATTGTATTTACATTTGAAGTATCGATTGGAAGAGATTGTATTCGCTCATTATTACTTCGCAAGGTCAAAAAATAGAAATTGCTATCTAAGAAGTAACTTTGGATAGGATTTAGATTGAAATCAGGATTTTTATATAACTTGTTGTCTATAGTTCCGTCTTTTATCTGACCATAAAATTCAATATAATCATTATTTGTAGGGATAGTGTTCCAGCTAATATATATAGGAATTTTAGTTCCATTATTAAAGATGCAGATTTCGTTACTGTTTGCATTAGCTATATCGGGTGCAATATTCTGCAAAGTAGTATAAGAAATACGATAAAGTTTGGATTGTGTTAATCCTATCTTGTAATGAGGTTTTGTAGGATCTATCCACTCATTTCCATATGGTGCTTGACATTGTATGTCTTTTAAACTAAAAAATAAAAAGAAAAAAAGTAATAATTGTTTCATCTCATTATTGATTAGGGGGGTAGTAAATTATTTCTTAAATGTATAACTTGCTGATACTACATGCGAATAAAGCCCCACACCTGCATTAGCCACATTGTTGTAGCTATAATTGATTTGTAAATTCTGAATATTTAGTCCCACACCCAATGAAGGCATAAAACTGATATAAGATTCTCCTAAATCATTTGTTGCTTTTGTAAAATTATAAATACCTGTTCTCAAAAAAGCAGTTTTCCAAAAACCAATTTCAGCTCCAAAAGCCATATCTATACTAGCGGCTTTGGTAGAAATAAGAACATTCCTTTGGTCTGTATAAGCAGTGAATTTTATATTGGGTTCTATGCTAATATTACCTTGATTGAGAAGGAATTTATAAGCACCTCCAAAATGAATACTTGGGGCTGTCAGTTCAATTGACGTAGAGGGAATATCATTGTTTGTGCTTGCAAATACTTGTTTTTCTTTTTCTGTAAAATTAAAACGCCATGCATTAAAAGAAGTAGTTATATCTTGAAGAAATAATCCAATTCTGTAATTTTCTTTGGTTATTTGAGCTGATGCATCCAATCCAAATCCCCAAGCAGTAGCAAAGCTTCCATAGCTTCTATGAATAATTTTGGCGTTTCCTCCTATTTGAAGTCCATTTATTTGGTTCATTTTTTTTGCATAGGTGAAAAATAATGCATAATCCGCAACAGAAAAGGATTTTATATTATCATAATTTATGGTATTATCAGGGTTATATAATTCTATAGTATTTGGAATATTATCTATCCCAAATCGAATTAAACTTAGCCCAACTGTCTGCTCATTTTTTAATGGCATGACCACTCCAGCATAGTCAAAATTGGCAATTCCTGCGAAATAGGATGTATGCATTACTGCCGCAGTTGTATGTTCTGTATTGGCTATAGCAGCAGGATTGTAGAATACTGCGCTAGCATCATTTTCGCCAGTGGCCAATGCGCCACCCATTCCCAGATATTTTCCCCCAACACCTATTTTTAAAAACTCATTGCTATATTTTCTGAAATTGGATTGTGCTTCGGCCTGAAAAGTAGCTGAAAACAATATAAAAATTATTAAATATAAAAAATTGTTATTCATGATACATTTGTTTGTTCACATCATTAAAACTATATATCTCCTTGCTGGATTGAATGAATTTTAAAAATTCTTGGTGATATATAGCATCATGTTGCCATTGTCCAATATGCCCAGTTACAGAATGAAGTGCCTTAATAAGATTGGATTCCTCAGTATAAAAGTTCATATATTTTTTATCGATGAAAGCGTCAAAAGTTCTCAAAAATAATACATTTGTTTTAGATGAAGGAATACTTTTTTCTATAAAATCAAAAAATATTTTTTGTTGGAATAGATTTAAATCTTTGTAGAAATTGTAAAGTATATTTGGATTTTGGATAATACACATATGATCTAATAAAATTTCAAAGAGTATATGGGCTACAAAGTTCTTTCGTTTTATATGGTTCAGCGTTTTGTTATCTTCAAAATAGTTGATGGTATTGAGTATAAAGTCTTTAAAAATAGGGAGTTGATGAAAAATTTTATCATCGCTATAATGATTTAATATGCCGTAGTGCAAATCGCAGTGTTTATCAAGTATATGGGAATTGGGATTTATATGCGATATATATTTGTTGAAATAAAATGAAAATTTTTGATATAAATCGGGTAATAACGTACCAAATTTATAATACAATGCTTTGTCTTGTACTCTAAAGTAGTGGGATATAAAATTCAATTTTTATAGAATTAGAAGTGATTTATCAAAACGAGGGATCTTGCCAAAAATTGTGATGGGGACATAAATCAGCTGCTCGAATATCCAATGAAATTAATCCTAGCTCTTTTAGCACTTGAATGGCACCTTCAATTTTTAATTCAGGTGGATCTAGAACATAGTTCCAATCTGTATCTGCTAACCAGAATTTCATATCTTGTATAGAAAATCCAAAAAAACTAGCGATATATTCTATTGACTGTTGTGCGTTTTGCTTGAATTTGTATGTATATTGGGCTATCATTTCCAGCATTTGGATTAGTACAACTTGATTTTCATACATAAAATCTTCACGAACTACAATGCTAAAACTAGGCCAAGGCGTAGCAATTTCGCCTATTTTTCTTAATTGTCCCGAATCTACATATGGTTTCGTCATAAATCGTTCCCAAAGAAAAAGATGATTGGGATTTTCTTGCATATTGCCCAATGCACCAATAAAATTACCGATAATACTAAAACTACTATCATCCATTACCCAGCTGAATTTTTTTGATAATAAATAGGCCATCAAATGCGATCCTGAGTAATGCCGACTGATGCAAAAATGTGGTACTTTTATATCATCTAATGCGGTCAATGTTGTAGTTCTGTATGCGTAAATCCCCCAAATTAAAGGTGAATTGACATAGATTTGAATGATTTTGAATTTTTTTCCATCGGAGATTGACTTAATAGCACCTTCTGTAAGCATTATGGCTATATCCAAGGTCTTATTTTCCAGTGCTTGGATCAAATCGCCCGTTCCACCTCGGTAGTCGTGCCAGTCAAGCTCAATATTTTTGAGTGCAAAGAGTCCTTCGTCTATCGATTTTCTCCAAGGAATATTGAAATGTTCGGGAACACCACCAATATTGAAATAATGTGCTTTTTGATTCAAAATACAATTTTAATGTGACCTCGGAAGGATTCGAACCCTCAACCCTCAGAGCCGAAATCTGATATTCTATCCAATTGAACTACGAGGCCTAATATATCTGCAAAAATAATTATTTTTATATTTAAACCTAATATTTTCGCTTTTCAAGATTATAAAATGTAAAATATAAAAAAACAAAAATAATAGAACCAAAATATATGATATCTCTTGTATCTAAAACTCCTCTTGAAATACTATCGTAATGATATGAAATACCAATATTTTTTATAATATATTCTGGCATACCGTCAAATGAAGCAAAATTAGAAACTAAATCAAATCCCCCAAAACAAAAAGCACTCAATACGGCTGCCATAATGAATGCCACAATTTGATTTGTAGTTGCGGAGGATGCAAAAAGTCCAATTGCGCAGAATACACCCGATAACATGATGAGTCCAATGTAACTTCCCATAACCCCACCATTATCAATATTTCCTTTTGGCAATCCTAATTGATAAATAGAGAAATAATAAATCAAAGTTGGGATTAATGATATAATAATCAATGCAATGCTTGCAAAATATTTTCCTAGAATAATATCCCAATCGGTCAAAGGTTTTGTGAAAATCCATTCTATAGTACCACTTTGTTTTTCTTCGCTTAAAAGTCGCATAGTGATGGCCGGTATAATTATTAAAAGTAAAATAGGTGCCAAAGAAAAGAACATCTCTAAGCTAGAATATCCATAGTTTAGCACACTATATGTAGGGAAAAACCATATCATAAATCCAGTAATACCCACAAATATCCCTATTGCCAAAAAACCAATTAGCGAAGAAAAAAAGGCATGAATTTCTTTAATCAATATACTTTTCATTATTTTGTTTTTTGAGTCAATTCTTTAAATACAGCTTCTAAATCTCGAGTTTCCTGTTTCATACTCACGATGGTCCATTGGCTTGATACAGCCTTATTGAACAGTTCTTGTCTTATATCTATTGTTTTATCTTGACTGTACACTTTATATTCGTTGCCTTCTTTTTCTACTTTTTTTACTCCTTTCACCGAATTTAGATCCTCTATCTGAATTTTTTCGGCAAATTCTATGCAGATAATAGTTTGATTACTAACATTAGATTTAAGTTGAGAGGTTTTATCATCTGCTACGATAGATCCTTTATTAATAATAATTACACGCTCGCACATGGCTTCTACTTCTTGCATAATATGTGTAGAAAGGAGAACCGTTTTTTCATTCCCAATATCTTTGATCAATTTTCGTATTTCTACCAATTGGTTAGGATCTAAACCTGAAGTAGGCTCATCTAAAATCAAGACGTCGGGATTGTGAATAATAGCTTGAGCTATACCCACGCGTTGTTTATATCCTTTTGATAGCTGATGTATTTTTTTATTCTGCTCTTGTGTCAATCCTGTAATTCCTATCATATCTGCCACGCGCTGCATAGGATTGGCTAATTGATATACTTTTGCTACATAGTGAAGGTATTCTTTTACATACATTTCTTTATATAGTGGATTGCTTTCAGGTAAGTAGCCAATTCGTTTTTTTACTTCTTGTTCTTGTGCTCTTGTATCAAAATCACATACTTTTGCCAATCCTTCTGTTTGTGGAAGATAACAGGTAAGAATTTTCATCGTGGTTGATTTTCCTGCACCGTTTGGACCCAAAAAACCAACTATTTCTCCTTTTTTGACTTCAAAAGAAATAGAATCTATAGCTTTTTGTTCGCCGTAAATCTTGGTTAGGTTTTTTACAAGTATTGACATATTATGCGTTTATAAAAATTTATCTAATTTGTCTCGTTTTAAATCCGATGTGAAATTTTTTACTTCCTGTTCTTTACTTTTTGATAAAATCATTAAAGTGTCTTCAGTATCTATAATTATTGAATTTTCAATTCCTTCAATAATGGTTAGTTTATCCTTTTGGGATACAATCAAATTGTTGGAGGCATCATATATTCGAACCAAATTTCCATTAACGCCATTGCCCAAATAATCTTTTTCCATCAATTCATACAACGAACTCCATGTTCCCAAATCTGACCATTCAAAGTCAGCTGGAATTACACATACTTCTTTCGATCTTTCTAACAATGCATAGTCTATGGATATACTATGAAGTCTACTATATACATTGTCAACAGACTTTGTTTCATTGTTTGTATTTAAATCATCCTCTATCATTTTAAAAAACTCATAAGTGTCAGGCATATGGGCTTTAGATTCATTTACAAATGTCATGAAATTCCATACAAAAATACCTGCATTCCACAAGAAATCACCACTCTCTATAAATGTTTTTGCTAACTCTTCATTTGGTTTTTCTGTGAAGGTTTTTACATGTTTAAATTGCTTAGTATCATCTTCCAAATATTGGATGTATCCATATCCTGTTGCGGGCTTATTGGGTTTTATGCCAATTGTCACAAGTTTTTTATTTTTACTGGCAAAGTCAAAGGCATTTTGAACCGTGTTGTTAAAATTAGATTCATTTAATATCAAATGATCAGCCGGTGCTATTAGTATGTTAGCATCTGGATAATTTTTGCCAATTTTAAAACATGAATATGCAATGCAAGGAGCTGTATTTTTTCTTTCAGGTTCTATAAATAAGTTATCTTTTGATATTTCAGGAATTTGTTCTATTATAAAATCAGAATATTCTTCAGTAGAAATAATATAAATATTTTTTTTTGGTACAATATTTTTGTATCGATTATATGTAGATTGAAGAAGTGTATGTCCAGTTCCCAAAACATCTAAAAATTGTTTGGGTTTACGAACTTTGCTGTGAGGCCAAAAACGTGTTCCCATTCCACCAGCTATTATTACTACATAATTATTATTGTTCATTTACTTTCTTTTCAGTTACAATTTGTTGTATCTAATTTGCAAATATAAAGTAACTTACTTAAATCTACATTCCATTTCTTATAAAACTTGTATTTATTTTAATTAAAATGTTTTAACATCCTTCAGAATTTTATTTTTCTTACATTTGCATCTACTTTGGATAGTTAAAATACATTATGAGCAATTTTGAATCCTTATTAAAAGAGTTTAACCATAAAAAATATAGTGAATCCTATGTTTTTTATGGCGATGAGCCTTTTTTTATTGATAAATTGACTGAAATTGCATTGGAAAATTGTATAGACGATAGTGAAAAAGATTTTTGTCAAAAAGTTTTTTATGGCAAAGAATCGAATTTTCATGATATTAGAAATTATTGCCTCAAATCACCAATGTCTTTTTCTTCTAATCCAAAACAATTAGTAATAGTAAAAGAGGCTCAAGCTATAACAAAAGATTATGATGTCATAGCCAAGTATATTGAATCCCCTAATCCTATTACAACTCTTATACTCGTATTTCGAGATACTAAATTAAACAAAGCCATTCCTAAACAAGCAACTTTTTTTAAATCAGAAAAATTGCATATTACAAAGGAATTGCCAAAATGGATTCGGGATCAATTTGCTATTCATCAACTCAAGATTACTGAAATTGCTGTTCGACAAATAGTTGAATTTCTAGGAAATAATCTTGAAAATATAGCCAATGAAATTCAAAAATTGAGCTTAGGAGTCAAGGATAAATCTAAAGAAATTTCAGAACAAGATATTTTTAATAATTTTGGAATTCTTAAAGAGTATACCCCTTTTGAACTTAACGATGCTTTGGGAGATAAAAATGCTTTAAAAACATTTAAAATCATAACTTTTCTCTCTAAAAATCCAAAATTAATGCCTGTTGAGGTAATTATATCTAATTTATATACCTTTTTTCTATTATTATACAAAATCAAATTGGCTAAAAGAATGCGCCTTGATGATTCCGCAATAGCAAATAATTTAAATATGCCTAGCTGGATGATAAATAAAAACAGTAGTTTTGCGGTAAAATATAGTATAGAACAATTAGAAAATGCACTCATTACAATCTCTTTGTTCGATAAACGTAATAAAGGAATCTCAGTTTCACAATTAGAATACGACCAATTTTTAAAAGAATTGTGTCTAAGATTAATGGCCTAAATTAGGAGTTTCTTATTTTATTTATCTACTTTGATTATTTGTATTTATATACTTATAAGTCACATAAAACAAAATTATTATTTTTTTTAACAATTTTACCAAACAAACGTTTGGTAAAATAAAAAATTTTATCGTAACTTTGCAAAACAAAATAATAAAGTTATGAACCTAGAATCAAAAAACATATTAAAAGGGGGTGAATTTTTAATAAAAGAACAAGCTCTTGAGGATGTATTTATCCGAGAAGAATTGAGTGAAGAAGCTATACAGTTTGCTGAAATGGTAGAGGAGTTTGTACAAAAGAAAATTTCACCCAATTTTGACAAAATAGATAAAGGCGATTATGATTTATTAACCAACTTGCTCAAAGAATCAGGTGAATTGGGAATGCTCAGCATGAGCTTACCAGAGGAATATGGTGGAATGAATATTGATTTCAATACAGAGTCTGCCGTAGGCGAGGAATTAGGTAAATCCCATTCCTTTTCTGTAGCTTGTGCTGCCCATACAGGAATTGGTACGTTACCTATTCTGTATTTTGGTACCGATGCTCAAAAAAAGAACTATTTACCTGATTTGGGAAGTGGAGCTAAGTTTGCCAGCTATTGTCTTACAGAGCCTTGGAGTGGAAGTGATGCTTTGGGTGCCAAAACAAAAGCCATTTTGTCTGAAGACGGACAAAACTATATTCTCAATGGACAAAAAATGTGGATAACCAATGCTGGATTTGCGCAAGTTTTTATCGTATTTGCGCAAGTAGACGGTGATAAATTTACAGGTTTTATTGTAGATAAAGACACTCCAGGATTGACTTTGGGCGCTGAAGAAGATAAAATGGGTATAAAGGGAAGCAGTACGCGTCAAGTATTTCTTGAAAATGTAAAAGTTCCGGTGGTCAATGTTTTGGGTGAAATTGGTAAAGGGCATAAGATAGCCTTCAATGTTCTCAATATTGGTAGATATAAATTGTGTGTGATGGCAATGGGTGGTGCCAAAGAGACCTTTAAACTGGGTGTGAATTATGCTAAAGAAAGAACACAATTTGGGAAACCTATAGCTACATTTGGTGCTATAAGAGAAAAGATTGCAGATATGTATGTTTCGATTTATGCTACCGAATCGGCTTCTTATAGGGTTAGTGGGTTGATTGAAGATAAAGTAGCGGAGTTGACAGCGAGTGGTATTACAAAACATGAAGCCAAGCTAGCCGCAGCAGAGGAATATAGCATTGAGTGTGCTGCTCTAAAAGTTATGGGCAGCGAAACTCTCGATCTAGTAGTAGATGAAGTAGTGCAAATATATGGTGGAATGGGCTTTAGCGAAGAAGCTCCAGCCGCACGTGCATACAGAGATAGTCGTATCAATCGTATTTTTGAAGGAACCAATGAAATTAATCGATTGTTAGCGGTTGGAACTATTGTTAAGCGAGCTATGAAAGGCCAGCTAGATTTAATGAAACCATCTATGCAGGCTCAAAAAGATTTGATGAATATCGATTTTGGCGACGAAAGCAATGCATTATTTGCTACTGAGAAAAAAGCAATTGAACAAGCTAAAAAAGCCGTATTACTTGTAGCGGGGGGCGCTATCCAGAAATACATGATGGATTTCGAAAATCAACAAGAGGTCATATTGAAAATTTCTGATATGGCATTTGATGTATTTGCAGCGGAAAGTATTTTTTTGAGAGCCTCCAAATTGGCCCAGAAAAATGGTGGTAAACTCGATGAGAAATCATCTGCTTTACTCAAAATATTTGTAAGTGAAGCTATGGAACGCATCTACAGCAATGGAAAAAAAGCTAGTGCTGATTTTGCCGAAGGCGATATGCTTACTATGATGAATATGGGTATAAAAAGATACACAAAATATCCTGTTATTAATGTTATAGGATTGAAAAAAACAATAGCTCAATATGCTATAGATAAAGGATTTTTTTAGTTTTTTATAGTTTAGTTTTTTCATAAAAAGCACAATAAATATTGTGCTTTTTATGAATTTTTATTCAATTGCTTTGAATTAAATAAAAACAATTTACTTAAAAATTTATTTTAGTAATGCTTCTATATTAGCTATAACTGAAGAATCCGAAATCTTTGTTTTTGGATTAATAGCTTTGACCATATTCCCTTCTCTATCAATCAAAAATTTTTGAAAGTTCCATTTAATGGATGCATCTTCAAGGTTATTATATTTTTTTTGAGTTAGAAATTGATAAAGAGGATGGATATCGCTACCTTTTACAGAAATTTTAGAAAACATATCAAAAGTGACGCAATAATTCATTTGGCAGAAACTAGCTATTTCGCTATCCTCACCAGGTTCTTGCCATAGAAAATTATTGGCTGGAAATCCTAAAATTACAAATCCTTGATCTTTATATTTTTTATAAGTTGCTTCTAGATCTTTGTATTGTGGAGTAAGACCACATTTGCTCGCCACATTAACGATTAGAATTACCTTACCTTTGTAGTCAGATAGTGATTTTTCGCTCCCATTGAGCATTTTCATTTTGAAGTCATAGATGGATTTTTGTTCCAAATCGGGGAATTTATTTTGGCACAAACCTAATAGGCCAAGAAATGATAAAAAAAGAGATTTCATATAAAACTATTTATGTTAACGATTAAAAAATTAAAAATCTTCATTGATAAAATCATTGTCAAAACTGTCATCATTCATTTTTGAAGGAATCGTTTTTGTAGTTAAATTTTCCCCAATATCATCTAACGCAAAAGGATTTCCCGATCCCGGAGGCCCAAAATTAGTTGTATTTAAGTTATCAAATCCTCCTGATGGTCCATAACTATCGTCATAATCGGCATATTTTACATATTGACCTATGAAACGTGCTTTTACAGTATCAGTTTCTCCATTTCTATGTTTTTCTACAATAATTTCAGCAATTCCTTTTAATGAGTTTCCTTCTTCGTCAATAGCTTCTTTATCATAATATTCGGGACGATAGAGAAAAATTACCATATCTGCATCTTGTTCTATGGATCCTGATTCTCTTAAATCCGATAGCATAGGTCGAGCACCTTTTTTTCCACTTCCTCTTTGTTCTGCCTGACGACTTAATTGTGCTAAAGCTATTACGGGGATTTCTAGTTCTTTTGCTATTGCTTTTAAAGATCGAGAAATAAATGCAATTTCTTGCTCTCTATTTGTGATAGATTTACCCCTTCCGTCACCTACATTGGCAGTCATCAATTGGAGGTAATCTACAATTATTAAGTCAAGTCCTTTTTCACGTTTTATTTTTCGCACTTTTTTTCTAAAATCCATTACGCTTAACCCCGCTGTATCATCAATAAAAAGATTAGCTTTGTTTAATGAGCCAATTTTAGTAGTTATTTGTTCTATTTCGGCAGGGGTAAGTGTCCCGCGTTGAATTTTGGTTTGGTCAATTTCACTTTCCATAGATATTAATCTCTGAAGAATTTGATGTGTAGACATTTCTAGTGAGAAAAACGCCACTGATTTTTTGTCTGTTACAGAGGCATTTCGAGCCAGCGCAAGAGTAAATGCAGTTTTTCCCATACCTGGACGACCTGCTACAATAATTAGATCGCTTTTTTGCCATCCTCCAGTCAAGTCGTCTAGTTTTTTAAAACCTGTTTGAACTCCTTGAATTTTATTTTCTTTGGCAATATTTACGCGTTCCTTTAATTTGCCTATGGCTTCTATCAAAACAGAATTAATTTGAGTTGGGTCCTTGCTTGTATAATTATCAGCAAGTTTGTATATTTTGGATTCAGCTTCATCTAATAGTTCGAATACATCTTTGGTATTATCATATGCATCTTCGATCGTTTCGTTTCCAAGCTTAATTAGTTCGCGTTGGATATATTTTTGAGCTACAATTCTAGAGTGAAACTCTACATTGGCACTACTCGCTACCGTATTCGACAGTTCAATTAAATATGCTGGACCTCCAATCATTTCTAATGTGCCTTCTTTTGCAAGTTGTTCTGCTAAAACTCCAATATCTATTGGTTCATTTCTAGCGCTGAGATTGAGTGCAGCAGAAAATATTTTTTGATGATTTGGCATATAAAAAGAAGAATCTGTAAGAATTTCTCTTACAGTATCTATTGCTTCCTTATCTATCATTATGGCTGCCAAAACGGCTTTTTCCATATCGATATTTTGGGGTGATTTTTTACCTAAATCTATATCTTTAATCTTCTTATTCAGTAGATTAGATTGAAAACGTTGTATCGTTTCTTTTTGGTCTATCATCTTATATTTATTTGTAAATGAGTGTATTGTGTATTGAATTTATCTATTTTAATATAGAAGTGTTACTTACTGCAAAGTTAATTTAATATTTTTCTAAATAGAACTTAACTTCAAGAACATTACTGTTGATAAGATATTTTTTTGTGAAAACAGTGTGGATAACTTTGATTTTTTTGTGGATTAAAATTTTAATCAATTGATAAATATGAACTAATTTTGTTTCGTATTAAAAAATTAACTGTTGAAAAAAAATACTCAAATCTTGAAAGTTAAAGGCATGGAATTTTATGCATGTCATGGTGTGTACGAATTTGAAAAAAATACACCTACACGCTTTCTAGTAGATATTGAAGTGCAAGCTGATTTTTCATATGCTATGCAAAGTGATATGATAAAAGATGCAATTGATTACGAGATTATATATCAAAAAGTGTCAAAAATTATGAATCAATCCTATAGTTTGATTGAATATATATCAAAAGCTATTTCGGATGAGATTTTACCCATGTTAGAAATTGGTGACCATCTAAAAATTGAGATACATAAGATGACTCCTCCTATTCAAGGTAAGGTAAAAGAGACTGCTTTTGAAGTCACTTTTATAAAATAGAGAATAAAAATGTATTGATTTTTAAAAAAAGCTATATATTTGCACTTCAATTCTAAAATGGAGATTGTAGCTCAGTTGGTTAGAGCATCGGTTTGTGGTTCCGAGGGTCGTGGGTTCGAGCCCCATCATTCTCCCTTTTTTCCCTTTAATTTTTGTAATTTTTGTTTGTCGTGGAGTTCATGATAAAACATTTTTTTATCACATTTTTTTTAAAGAATTTGTTAAATTATTTTTTTAATTTTTAATTTAAAAATCTGTATATTTGTCCCAATTTTATTCTTATGGGAAAAATCTACATATTTCTATTATTTTTTATTTTTGGAACATACTCTAGTAGCAATGCCCAAATTGTTGTATCTACTTCGCATACAGCCACAGACGTTTTTACAGGTGGTATTTCTTTTAATGTAAGCAACAAGTCTTTATCCCCAATAAGAATAACAGAAATTTCAAGTATTCACACAGCGAATAATCCGGCTGTAAATCCTATAGTAAAAGTATGGTATAGGGTCGCTCCAATAAACGCAGCTATTTCATCGGTGTCCACACTTACAGGATGGATATTGGCCAAAACGCAAGTAAAAACAGGAATGTCTACTTCTGTTCAGCCCTTTGCCACTAATTTAAGTATAGATATACCTGCAGGAGATACTATTGCTATTTTCTTAGAAACGAATCAACAAAGTGCAGCTCAATTTGTAGCGCCACCCAATGTAGGATTACATACGTTTGATTCAGTAACTATTCAAACCGGTTTTTTAAAAGGATATACTGGATTGGCATCAAGTCCTAGTTCGCATCCTCGTGGATTTGTAGGGAATATAAAATTCACAAAACTTACTCCTTGTGTCGGCTCACCTAATCCGGGTAATATTGAATCTGATTTTGGATTTTGTGCTGGGGTAAATAAAACATATTTTCTAAATGGAGCGTCTTTTGCTAGTAGTATTACATATCAATGGCAAACAGCCCCTACAGCTACTGGACCATGGACCAATGTAGGTACAAATAGTCTTAGTTTTACGGGTACTTTTGCAAGTAATACGTTCATTAGAGTCAATGTAACTTGTAATAATTCAGGACAGACATCATCTTCACCTTTATTCTTTGATACATTGAAGCCCCCTGCATATTGTATGTGCACGCCTGCATATGTTGTAGATGATATTGAAGAAGAGATTTTAAAAGTAAAAATAAATAATGTAGAACGTTTAACAAATTGTTCATCAATTCCTGTAAATGCCGGTCCATCAAGCATACTGGGGAAATATACCGATTGGAGACCATATGGATCAATGGCAGTTTTAAATCAAGGTTCATTTAATGAACTTACAATTGATTATAACACTTGTGGCGTTTTAAACAGGGCAAGAGGATTTACTGTTTATATTGATTATAACGCAAATAGAATTTTTGAATCCACAGAAGTAATTTCAAGTGGAACTATCCTTGCTAATACATCTTTTGGGGAAAGACTCGTTACTTTTATTGTGCCTTCAAATGCTGGAGGCGCTCTAACAGTTTCAAATCCTAATGTAGAAGTGTTGATGCGTGTTATATATTACAGTTCCACCACCCCGATGCCATTTTCTGGATGCCCTACTGCAAGTTTTGTTGCTGGTGAAATAGAAGATCATGTTGTAACGATTCAACTATCAAATAATTGTACAGGAAAACCTGCACCTGGTATTATTGATGGTACAAGAGGGTTTTGTATCGGAACAAATTCAGTGTTTACAAATTATAATGCTACAATTGCAAAAAATATGTCGAGAACATGGCAAATAGCTTCTACACCAACTGGCCCATGGACTACCCTTGTAGGCCAAACAGGGGAACAAGCTTCCTCAATATTGCCAGGAACGACATATGTTCGAGCTATTGTAAATTGTTTGACCTCAGGGCTTTCAGATACTACACCTGTTTTTGTTGATACGCTAAATCCTAGTTATAAATGTGTATGCCCTCCACCATATTATAGTGTCCCATTGACAAATTTATCAGATTATATAGAGAACGTCTCAATGTTTGGGAATTATAATACATCAATTGTTCATACCAATACAGGGATGGTTCTCAATCCATTGCGTTTTCAAAATTTTAGGGATTCATTTGATCCAATTAGAGTAATTCCTGGAGGGACTTTCACAGGTAATATTTCTTTAAATTCTGCAAATACAACAAATAATAACGTAAGATTTTATATAGATTATAACAATAATGGAATAGATAATTTAGATATATTGACTCCAGTACTTTCAACTGTATCCATTACGCCAGCTTCACCTACAAATTTTACATTCTCAGTCCCCGCTTCTACGCCTATAGGATTGTATCCATTGCGAGTTCGATATCTAAAATCAACCTCAAATATTGCTCCATGTGTAAATGCTGGAATTATTCCAGGAGAAATACATGATTATGTAATTGAAGTTTATTTACCTCCATTTGATTTAGTGTTACAAAGTATAGATTCTCCAAAATCAGGTTGTTCGCTAACTCAAGTACCTGTTACATTTAGGTTAAAAAATTCTGGATTGAATGGGGTCATTCCAAATATGAGCTATTCTATAGATGGAGGAGCTCCTGTAAATCAATCATTTCCAATTCTTCAAAAAGATTCAACACGAACGTATTCTTTTACTCAAAAAATTGATTTTTCATCCATTATTGGAAAGAAAACTATAAAAGTATGGTCAAATTTACCTTCGGATGCCCTCAAATCAAATGATACACTTGAAATAGAAATGGAAAATTATCTAACGCCTCCAAAACCAAGTGTTCTAAGTGATACGGTATGTCAAAATGAACTTACTTCTACACTAGAAGCAATTTCTGTACCTGGTTTTACTACAAACTGGTTTAGCGATGCAGCGGGAATTAATAAAATAGATCAAGGCAATTTTAAATTATTTACCCCACCCTATACAAATTCTACTTTTTATGTAAACTCTTCTTATGAAAAATTTGATTCAGAGGGGTTGCCAGCAGTTGTAAATGCTACAGCAGAAACCACAACTACAAAAGGATTGAATTTTACAGTACTTAGGCCAAGAGTTCGAATTCATTCAGTAAAAGTAGAGTTTACTGTACCAGGATTGTCAAGAGTAGAAGTTAGAACTTCGGCAGGCGCTTTGATAAAAACAATTAATTATACTGTAGTAAATCCAGGTTTAAATGAAATAGCTTTAAATGTAGATCTTAATGCCGGAACATACAGAATTATGTTGACTTTGAATCCTGGAGCTTCACTTACAACAGTAGTTAATGCCAATCCGTTTAATCCCATAGTTCCAAGTAATGGCTCTATCTCAATCACAAGTGCTGTTGGAACAACGACTCAATATCCTTATTTTTATGATTGGGTAGTGTCTTATGCATATTGTACTTCTGCAATGGATTCTGTTAAATTAGTTAGAGTTCTTGGGCAAAATTCCCCATCTCTTGATTTGAGAGATTCTAGTTTGTGTTCTTATCCAGCCTTTTTCTTAGACGGACAAAATCCTGGGATGCGCTATAAATGGAGTACCAATGATACTACTCAAATGATTGAAATTAAAAACTCAGGTCAATATAAACTTACTGTTACCAATTCATTTGGCTGTAATGTAAGAGATTCAAGTTATATTACAATAAGACAATCCCCAGTTTTTAGTTTAGGAGGAGACTCTACAATATGCTCAAACAAGAGTATGAGATTGTATAGTGGATATACAAATAAAGGATATAATCATACTTGGTTTCCATCGCAAAAATTGAATCCATATTTAGATGTAAATACTCCAGGCCAAATTATCTGTGAAGTATTTAATACGAATACAAATTGTGGGTATAAAGATACCATTATGATTAACTCAACAACTGCTCCAACTGTTTTTCTTGGAAATGATACTTTTACATGTAAGAATAATCCTATAATACTTCAAGCGCCATTTAATGCTAATTATATTTACAAATGGCATGATTTAACAGCTAATGCAACTAAATTAATTTCATCAACTGTGATGGCAAAAGTAACGGTAACTGATACTTCTACCAAATATAAATGTAATAATTCAGACTCCATTTTTGTAAGAATATCTAATTTTTCAAAACCTAATCTAGGCGCTGATATAGTTCATTGTGGACAAGAAAAGAGCATTTCTTACCCAGATACAGGCGGATTTAATTATAAATGGAGCAATGGATATGTAGGTAATATTACATATATAAATAAAGATGGAGACTATGTGATGACTGTAACAGAGAATGGGACAACTTGTTCAGAATCAGACACAATCAATGTTAAATTAGCTAATTCTCCAAAATTATCTTTGGGAGAGGATATTATAACTTGTAATTCATCTGTAACTCTAAAAGCCAATGCTGGATTTAATTCTTATAGTTGGTCTGGAGGGGGAGCTACAGATACAAAAGTTGTTACATCAAATGGATCATATACTGTTACTGCTTCAAATTCATGTGAAACCGTAACTGATAATATCAATGTGACATTTATAGTAGCGCCTACCAATGTAACATTGCCAGCAGATACTATTATTTGTTCACCATTATTGCTATCGATTCCAAATCAATTAGCGCCAAATCAAATTTTATGGAGCACAAATAGTACATCAAATACAATTACCGTAGATTCTACTGCTACATATTGGGTTAGTGTTTCAAATTTATGTGGTACAATATCAGATGCTATTTATGTTTTTAAAGAATTGGCACCAATAGCAAATTTTGATATTTTAAAGACGGGAATGTATGGTGTATTTACGAATAAATCACAACAAGCAAAATCGGTAACTTGGGATTTTGGGGATAATACAACTTCAACGTTATACAGTCCTAGTCATCTTTATCTTCAAAAAGGAAGGTATAACGTTACTTTGACAATTACAAATAATTGTGGCGATCAAGCCGTATATTCAGATTCTATTATTATAGATGGGAATTCAAGTATAATAAACATTGAAAAAAATAATTTGAAATTATATCCAAACCCTGTTTCAAATTCATTGAATATTGAAATTAATAATATTTCAAATGGAACTTATAGTGTATATATTCATGATATTTATGGAAGGAAAATATTGACTGAAGAAATACAAGTTGCGAATTCAAAAATGAATTCTATAATAAATATGTCAACCTTCACCAATGGAATGTATTGGTTAAGTATAGAAAGTAATAGCAAAAATATAATAAAAAATGAAAAAATTATTATTAATAAATAAAGCCGGACAAATGAAAAAGCAGTTGTTAAGAATTCAATTATATATATTTTCGTTCATATTTATTGGAAATGTAAATGCACAATGTCCTGCAAGTGTTGCAGCGGATACAGCTTTTATAAAAAATGGCGTTTGTAATAATGGTTTGATCACATTAGGTGTAACCAAGAATTACTCAGGGCCGAATGTAACTTATTTGTGGCAAGAGTCAAATGATAATGGATTGAGCTGGGGACCAGCTGGCTCAAATGTAGATACATTGAATATAAATCCCGATAGAATAAATCAGACACCCAATGTCAATAATTTTATTTATAGAGTAAGAATCACTTGTGGTACTACCGTATTAGTTTCTACACAGTTAAAATTTGAGTTTTCTTCAAGAAATATATTATTTGGAAATATCAAATGTACGAGTGTTTTAGGCCAAAAAGATTCAATAACAATGTTCTTGGTAAGAACAGGTGTTTTTAATGACAATGCATTTGTAAAAAACTATAGATGGATGAGCACGAGTACAAATGGGTTATTTTGGGGTGATTTGCCTACCAATAAAGATACGATTGTTGTTCCCATCACAAATAATATTATACAATACAGAGCCCACGTATCCTACTGTCCATTACCTGCTAACACAAGTACTTTTGATGCTAAGGCACCATTAACCCCAACCGTTAATGTAGGATTGAATGGAACCAACTTGTTTTTATCGGACAAAGATTGTACAGCAGATAGCGCTAGACTCAGCATAAATGGGCTCAACAGAGATTTATTATCAAAATTAAACAAAGTTTGGTACGAATCAAATACTGCCAATGGCCCTTATACAATAATGAGTGGAAAAACAGATACTTTTTTAAAAGTCAAAGTCTCTAAGCAAAATAAATATTATAAAGTTATTTTAAAACCATGTCCTATTTCAATAGATTCTGGGGTGTCTTCTTATTTCAGATTCTGGACTACATTGGGACCATTAACAGCTACCTTATCATGTCCAGCTGAAGAAGCGGTATTAGATTATTTATATAGAGATAGCACTAAAGGAGTCATGAGTGCAATTTGGTCAAAATATGTTGGGCAAGGACCAAAACCATTTCTGAACTATAATATTCCTGTAGATTCAATTAGACATAGTGTATTTATTAATAATAATGATACAAATACATATAGACTGGTCTTGAAGTTTTGTCCAAACTCAATTGATACAATAGATACTTCAAATCAAGTAATTGTTGGTTTACAAGTATCTGCAGGGAATACATCTATTAATTATAGATCTTGTCCAGATGATAGTGTAGTAATTAAAGTGTTAGGACAATCTTTTTATTCAACGTTGCCTATTTATTCATCTTGGCAAATTAAAAATAATACAGGAGGATTTGTAGATTATATTGGAAGTTATAATAAAACAGACTCATTAGTTGTAAGAATGAAAATGGGACTTACTGAGTATAAAAAGTCTATTATGGTCTGTGAAGGTTCTAATAGAACATTTAGTACATCTTTATCCACATCTTATTTGCCTAATACGATCCAATTTTTTAAACAAAATTGTGTAGATTCTATTGAAGCAAATGTTTTGAATGATACTATAAAAATAATAGGCTCAAATGGTACTCAGATAAAACAAGGTCCGTTTTCATATCAATGGTTTGTTTCTCCGAATCAGATAGCTTTTGGAGCTATGCCTGGTCAAGTTTTTCAAAAAATTAAAATAGATAATGCGTCCTCTAATTTATTCTACAAAAGAACTATTAAAATATGTCCTCTGGGTACAAGAACGGATACTTCGGACGTAAGTAATATCTTATTCAACGCACCTAATAGTTCAAATGGTAAAGCTGAAGTAATCAGCGAGGTATGTTTAAATAGAAGTATATCTATTACTGTACCAAATGCTATTACAAGAACAGGAACTCCAATTTTTTTATGGCAAGTATCCAATGATGAAATCAATTGGACTAATATGACCACGCCTACTTCAAATAGAGATACGCTTCAAGATACAGCTAGAGATTATTATTTATATTATAGAAGACTCACGATGTGGTGCGATCCTGCCAATCCATTAAATATCATAATAGATTCGTCAAAATCTGTGCCTGTAGTTTATTTACAACTCTTACCTTGGTGTGAAGGATTTTCTTCACAAGTTCAATTTGGTGCTAATAAATTATTTAACTGTTTTACTCGATTTTCTCCAGCATGTCCATTAAAAGGAAATTTTGGGGCTCCTGCAAATATTCATGCTGTTCCAAGTGGTGGAAGAACTTCAAGTGCCATGAAACATTTACCTACACCCCCTCCAAATCCACCCGGTATAAAGGCAGATATGAAATTAGTATTGCCTGCATTTAAGCTTGACAAGGGAAAAGTGTATCGATTGTCTTTCTGGCATAAACAAGATGGTTCAAATATGTGTTGGGACTCACTATATGTTACATGGGGACAACAACTTGATGCTTGTTCTATAGATAATAGATTTGGGGAATCATTAGTAAGATTTAGTTATGATCAATGGAATCGATATTGGGCAGATTTTACACCACCATCTACAGGTGTATACTATTTTGGTATTGTATATCGAGATAATGATCAAACTACAGGGGATTTCTTTATTGAAGATATTTGTATAAAAGAAGTACAGCCATGTAATTTAGCCACTCCATTGCCTGGTACTACATTTGCTACCGCAAAGATTATCGATAGACCTGCTGAAGTGCCTTTGTATGATAAATATAGAGTAACGCATCAGTATTGTATCGGTGATACTATTATGATTACTTATCAAGATGCTATTTATGGGAGTGATGAAAAAGTAAATCAGTTTGATTATTATGGAATGAAGTACCAGTTCTACAGAAAAAAATTCGATCCTGATTTTTATGTGAATGATACATTTTTTAGACCTTTAAAAAACAATGCCAATTACCAGAATGATTCATTTAGAAATATCAATGTTTATTTTAATACTATAAGATCTTCAAGCTCAAATAGAATAAATAATAATGCTGCAAATTCAATAGAAAATGGACCTTCCGCATGGGCTCCTATTACAGCAAATGATACTTCATGGTTAGAAGTTGATTTAGGATCTGTTCAGCCAGTATCTTCATTGAGAATATATGGGAATAGAGTTGCCAATGAATGGGTTTCATCGTTTAAATTAGAATATTTCAATGGTACAAATTTTGTAATTGCGGATACCTTAAAAGGAAGTATTAATAGTAAAGATACGGCTGTGTCGGAAATAGATTCTACCATACGTGCTCGGAGATTTAGAATTACTCCATTATCTTGGGTCAATTATCCAGCAATGAGAGTTGAATTTTTATATGATGTTAGATGTTTTATAAACAGAAGAGACTGGCATGTAACCAATATTTTAGCTACCGATACCAATACTTTTTATAAAATTGTAGCTACTTGTACGTTGGACGGGAAAGAATATCATTCCGACTCTCTAAAGATAAATGCAACACATAGTTTACCTTATTGTGAAGACTGGAGTGGTGCTGGAAGAATGCAAAATGGAAATCCGCATACAAATGTTGAAAGACAAGCATCAGGTACCACAAATAAAGTGGTATTTTTAGATGAAGTTAATAGGACCGCTTCAAGTTTTAGCGGCATATTTAGACCGGATTCCTCTACATTTATACCTACTACAACATGCTGGAGACCTGCTACAAATAATCTATCTGAGTTTTTACAAATAAATTTCCCCAATGTGGCTCCTATAAGTGGATTCCAAGTTAGAGGAAATCCAAATGCTGCAGAATGGGTTACCAATTTTTATTTATGGAAATCGGATGATGGGGTTAATTTTGTTTTAGTAGATTCATTTGCTGGAAATGTGAATAATACAGCGGTTGTTAATGTTACGCTAACTAAAGCTTTTGGAGCTAGAGCTATAAGATTATCAGCCAAATCCTTTAGTGGTTATCCTGCAATAAAAGTTTTACCTACATATACCGTAAATAGAGCGTTTTCTAAATGTCCAACATGTTGGGCTACCTATGGGACGGGAGGTGTTGAAGGATTCTGGACAGCGACTATGCCTTGGGGACCTTTGCCTCCACCAGCTACAATAGATATGCCCGGAGCTGCGGCATATGCATCGGGTACTCCACCAAATATTGTTGTTTCAGCTGACGGTATGGCTGCTAATGGAAGGAATAATACAAAGTTGCTCGTGATGCCACCAGTAAGATTGTATAAAGGAAAAGGTTATAGAGTATCTTTTAAATGGGCTGATAATATTACTAAGCTTGGAACCATTGGAACTTTATTAACGGGACAAACTACTCAAGATGTTGATAGTCTATATATAGTAGCCTCAAAAGGTAATTTTTCTCAAGACAATATGAATAATTTTTCTAGAGATAAAGCTATTGGCGTTATTTTTAGAGATCTACAATCAAATACCATAGTTACAGGTTCGGGAAGATATAGATTGTATTGGGCTGATTTTGAGCCAAATGACACTGCAACCTATGTATTTACGATAATGGCAAGAATAAATAATGTAAATCCAGATAGATATAGATTTTATATGGATGGATTTTGTATAGACACAATGCCCGTAGCTAATCCAAACGACTGTTCGGATTCTCCGGTAATAGCTTCTCCTCTGAGAATAAGAGTAATGCCAGATGGTGCAAAAACATTTCCTTTTACAGTGCCTGATAAAGAATGGTGTAATGGAGTAGATATAAATGTAGAAATAGATTTTAATTCTCCTAATAATAATACTGCTTGGAAAAAAGGATGGAGAATGATGTGGGAGCGAACTACTGATAATATAAACTGGGTAGCAACAGGGGATACTTCAAACCAATTGAAATTTAGATTAAGTTATAAATATCAAAACTTTAGACTCAGGTTATTTAATAATTGTGGTAAAGGTCAAATAATAGGCCCATTAGATATTTTTGCACCTGGAGGATCGTTGCCATGGACAGATGATATGGAACGCTACAATGGCTTGCCTATGCAATGTTGGGAGCATTCAGCAAATAATATAACAAGAGTAGATTTAAAGACATCTCCAACTAATATTTATGCAAAGTCTGCAAAATGTAGTAATAATTATATAAATCATAATTATGGAGCTACTGTAGCTTCAGATATAAGAAATACGGAAATGTCAATGATGACTCCATTAATTGGATTGAAACGAGATACTACATATAGAGTATCTTTTTGGTATCAAGATCATGGATTTAGCAATATTATCGATTCTGTGCGACTTGGTTGGAGATTAGATAGAGTTACACAGGTAATTGATGGAGATAAAAGACTACCTAATATTTTGACCAACAATGATATTTTGAAAAATTATTCAACATCTAAATTCAAATATTATACAGCAGAGATTAGACCAGGATCACCTACCGCATCTTTTCTACCTGCCTCTCGATTAGATACTGGATTTAATTTTATTGTAAAATCGCATAGTAATGCTTTGTATAATTACGATATTCAATTCGATGATTTTGAAGTAAAACCAAAATTTACAAATGATGCACTGGTCATTTCTATTGATTCACCTGTAAATGCTTGTGCACTTTCAAATAATGAATCCGTAGTAGCTACAATTATGAATTTAGGTTTTTCTCAATTAAGCAATGTCCCTGTATTTTGTTCTGTAGATGGATCACCCGCTGTTTCGGCAATTATACCAGGACCAATTCCTTCCAATGGAATTGCAACTGTCAGAATTAATGGGGTAGATTTATCTACTCCTGGAATCAGAAATGTAAAAGTATGGACAAATATAGCGAACGATCAAGATAGATGGGATGATACCCTTTGTACTACAATTATTCATGAATTTAGAATGCCTAATCCAATAGATACAGGAGATACTTTTTGTGAATATTCAAATCTTCAATATGCTGTAAATACTATATACAAGCGTGCATTCTGGTATAAGAATTTTAATGATATGTATCCTTTCCAAGAAAATGATACGATTCGATTAAGTAATTTTACTAGAGATACATCCTTCTATGTTTCAGGAAGTACCGCTTTATCTTATTTCACTACACCAAAAAACTTTAGTGATGGTGCAGCTACTGCAAATTATTCCAATGCAACTGGTTTTGTAAGATTTGACAATGTAAGTGGAAAATCATTGCGCTTGAAAACAGTTACAATGTATTCCGAACAGGCAGGTAGTGGTAATACTATTTCAATAACACAATATGGAAGACCTGTTCCAGGCTGTTTACCTATTAATGTATCCTTTCCAAAACAAGGAAGAATAGATGTAGCTATTAATTGGGATGTTCCACCCGGGACAGATTATTTAATTACATATACAGGAACAACTCGATGTTTGCGATATACTGAAGTAAACTGGTTTGGCAAAGGTATTGGAAATAGAGTAGCAATAAAACAACCGGCAGGTAATGATTTTAATTACAATTATTTCTTTAATATGGAGTTCAGGGATATGGGTTGTGAAACGGATCGTATTAAAGTAGATTTAAAAGTTAAGAAGTCCCCATTAGTCTCATTAAAAGATACGAATAGAATTTGTTCGTTCCCAGAATATAAAGTATGTGCACAAGCACCACCATCCGCTTCAGGAGATTCTTATACTTATAAATGGCATGACGGAAGTACCGATACATGTATTGTGGTTTCAGCTACAAACAAGTATAAAATTACGGTTACAAATCAATTTGGATGTGAATCGGTAGATTCAACAAGCATAATAGTAGATCCATCACCCGATTTAGATTTAGGAAATGATACTTTCTTCTGTAGTGGATTGAATCTAACATTGGATAGTAGACTAGATCCTACCAAAAATTCAATTATTTGGAGTAATGGAGCTAACTCAAAAACAACAACTGTAACACAAGCAGGAACATATTCTGCTATGGCATTTGATCTTGTCAATTTCTGTCCATCACAAGATACCGTAATTGTATCTATGGTTAATGCTCCTAGTATCAATCTTGGAAATGATAGAGTGTTCTGTGGTAATACCTCAAATATTGCTACGGGAGTTAATTTAACTAATTTAACAGCTACTTGGGGAGGGCAAAAACCAATTTCTAACGGATTGATCTCTACTAAAGGAAATTGGAAGTACTGGGTAGATGTAACTCATAATACTACAGGATGTAAAAATTCAGATTCAATATGGGCAAATCTTCAAAGTAATCCTTCAATTGATTTGGGGCCAGATATTAATTCTTGCGGCCCAAGTGAAGTCTTAAAAAATAATTTAACCAATACGGGTACCTATAATTATGTATGGAATACAACGGCCACAACCCCTACTTTAACCGTATCGCTTCCAGGTACATATAGAATGACAATGACCGATGCACTTTTTGGTTGTTCTTCTACAGATAGTGTAAAAGTATTGTTTAACGCTTTACCAGTATTTAATCTAGGCAATGATATAGAAGTTTGTCAGGATTCATTTGTTTTGACTGCGCCATTGATTGGAGCAAATTATACCTATAAATGGACAGGAGGCGCTACTACATCATCACTTAATGTTAAAAATACAGGGGACTACTGTTTGACTATTTCTAATGGATGTCTGACCTATACAGATTGTATTAGAGTAAATTTAATGAAAAATGCAAACATGTATTTTGATAGTTTACCAGATTTTAAGGTAGGATGTAATCAAGCTACCTTAATTGCTACGTCCAATTTGAGCAATAATAGAATCCGTTGGAGTACTGGGGCTACCACAAATTCAATCATTGTAAATCAATCCGGATCATACTCTGCTTCAATTAGTGGCGTTTGTGGTAATCTAACAAAATCTGTACGAGTTCAAATTGATAAGTCTCCATCAGCAGCATTCAATATTCAATTCCCAAATGTAGATGATAGTTTAACTATTTTATGTGTAAACTTAAGTTCAGTGGGTGCTAATTACTATTGGGAGTTTGGAGATACAAAAACAAGTACCGATTTTAATGCCGTTCATACCTATAGTAATGAAGGAAGTTATTTAGTTACATTAAGAGTGAAAAATGCTTGTGGTGAGAAGTCATTCTCACAGCCAACAGGTATATTGCGTAAGAAAACAATTGGAATAATTGAGAATTTAAAAGATTTAAATTTGAATTTATATCCAAATCCTGCAAATGCTACTACTAAATTATTTGCATCGGGAATGCAAAATGGCAAATATAATATTTCTATGTCTAATATTTTGGGTCAGATTGTCTATACACAAGAAGTAGATATTAAGAATAATTTATTAGATATAAATATAAATGTCAAGTCTATTGCCGCAGGAGAATATTTGATTAATCTATTCAATGATAATCAATCTATTATTAAGAAATTAATAGTGATAAAATAATTATCTAGTATTTATTAATAAAAAAAGGCAGCTATTTATATAGCTGCCTTTTTTATTAATTTGAAAATTATTATGATTTACAAAAGGAGTTTTTTATAAAATAAGTATTGATTTTTTATCTACAATAAATTTCTCTTTTTATCGTAAAAATGATATTCATTTATTCCCAGGTCTGAATTTTTAGTTAGTGATACACGACATTTATATTTCCATTGCCATTTTAATATTGTACTTATATAACCAATTTTAAGAAAAGAAAATATAAAGGGATGTACTTCTATAATGAGAGAACTATATTCTTTTGATAGTGCTTTAAATTTTTGGTGAATAGAATGTGTAATTAAGATAGAAGAAGAAATCTTGCCAGATCCATTGCATGATGGACAATGTTCTTGGTTTTTAACTACGACTTGAGGCTTTACTCTACTTCGTGTAATTTGCATAACACAAAACTTTGATAATGGAAGAATCGTATGATTAGCTCTATCGGGTCTCATAGCTTTTTGCATTTCTTCAAAAATTTGCTCCCCGTACTTCTGCATTTTTTGAATCTACAAAATCTATTGAGATAATACCTCCTAAATCGCGTAATCTTATTTGACGAGCAATTTCTATTGCAGCTTCCTTGTTCAGTTTTAGAATAGCTTCATCACCTTCTAAATTCATTTTTTTAAATGTATTTACACCGCTATTTACATCTATTACATGCATAGCTTCAGTATGTTCAATAACCAAATATCCACCACTAGGTAATAATACAGTTCTATTGAATGAAGATTTAATCTTTGAGTTGAGCCCAAGTTTTTCAAAAAGTAAGGTTCCATCACTTACTCTTTGAATTATTTTGCTCTTTTCAGGAGCTATTTGTGATATATAATCTGTGATAGAATCTGCTATCTCTTTATTGTTTACTACTATTTTGGTAAAACTATCGTTTAAAAAATCTCGAAGAAGTGTATTAGATTTGCCGGCTTCCTCAAAGACTTTAAGTATATTATCTGCTTTTGATATTTTTTGGCATGTATTTTCCCATATCTCAAAAAGCATATTCATATCTTCATGGATATCTTTCACGCTTCTTCCACTGGATACTGTTCGGAGTATTAAACCAAAATTCTTAGGTTTAATACTTGAAACAATATCATGTAATCGTTTTCGTTCGTCTTTATCTGTGATTTTTTTAGAAATGTTGATACTATTCTCAAACGGAATTAAAACTACATATCTTCCAGGAAAAGATATTTCGGTGCTCAATCTAGCGCCTTTTGAAGATATGGGCTCTTTTAATATCTGAACCGGTATCATGTCATTCTTCGCTAATAATTCCTCAATTTTTCTGTTTTTTTCAAGAGAAGGCTTCAAGGTAAAATGCTCTATCTTTAAATTTTTATCTCCTTTTAGTTTTCTAAAAAAATCTTGAATGGAATCAAAATTCTCGCCTAAATCGGTATAATGTAAAAAAGCTTCTTTATCTTCATTGATATCTACAAAAACTGCATTTAATGCAGGTAGCATTTTTTTTACCCGAGCCCAATAAATATCCCCAATATTTAATTGTGTAGTGATGTTTTCTTTGTGAAATTCTACCAACTCATCATTCTCAAGCAAAGCCATTTCACAGCCTTGTTCGGTAGCTTGTATTATTAATTCTCTTGCAATATTGTTCATACAATAGTTTACACAAATAAAAAATATAATGCCCGAAAAGATAGGCATTATATTTATATATATTTATTAAATAAGTGGATTTTGGACACGGTCCAATATTATAAAAAGAAAATTATTTTTTCTTTTTATGACGCATTTTTCTTAATCTTTTCTTTCTTTTGTGCGTTGCTATTTTATGTCTTTTTCTTTTTTTACCACAAGGCATAGTCTTTTATTTAAAGGGTTATATAAATTAATTTTTTATTATTTTAAGTTTTTAATAGCCATTCGAAGTTGATCTTTAAGAGGAGCTTCTATTCCTGGCATATCAATAATTTTTTGTAAATCTTTTTTTGCATCTTTTGCTCGGTTCGTTTGTGAATACATTTCTGCACGCATCAAAAGAGCATCTACATTTTTCGGTTGCAAATATAACACTTTTTTCAATCGTTGTTCAACTTTATCATACTGTCCTGACACCAAACCAAATTTGGCGAGCAATAAATTAGCTGGTGGGTTCATTGAATCTTTTTTAACAATAGAAAGCAATATTTGAACTCCTTTCATGGGTTCATTTTGCAACTCCATATAGCTTTGAGCTAGTTTTAGTTTAGAGGACAGTTTATTTGTATCTGCGCTGAAGCTTTTTTCAAATGAGTAGGTAGCTTTGTTAGAAATATCCTTAATTAATAAGGTATCTAATTTTGAATCTGAAAAAAGATTGATGAAATTATCTCCACAAATTTCCCATGAATTTGAGTTTTTGATAATTTCAGCTTTTTTTAATACATAAAGTGAAGCAAGCTCTGGATTTTGAATGGTATTGAAATAACTAATTATATCACTGAGCGCTTTGACTTTTGCTAAGCTATCTGAACTATTTTTGTATATTTGAATCAAACTATCTGCTTTTAATTTTACTATTTCACTCGCATTTTGCATGAACTTCTCTTCATGTTGTTCAAGTGAATATAACGGCTTCTCCATAGCTAATGGTTCGTTTATTTTTTTTGTCTTTGTAGGAATAAAAAAATAAGCAGTAATTGCGATTATTATTGCAATTGCTATGAAAAAAAACGATTTATTTTGCAAAATCAAAAATTATTTAATTTTTTTGCTTGATTTTACTTTCTCTACAAATTCTTTTGCAGGTTTGAAAGCAGGAATATTGTGTTCAGGAATATTGATGGTAGTATTTTTTTTGATATTTCTACCAATTTTAGCAGCTCTCTTCTTGATAACAAAGCTACCAAACCCTCTTACGTAAACATTTTCTCCACTTTCTAATGAAGTTTTTACTTCTTTAAAAAATTGTTCTACGGCAACCAATACATCTACTTTTGGAACACCTGTATTCTCAGCTATTTTAGCTATAACATCTGCTTTTCTCATTAGTTAATATTTTATTTAGGGGTGCAAATATAGGGGGATTGAATTAATATTTATCTTTTTTTTTTACGATAAACCTTAATATTCAAGAAATTAAACAATTTTTGCATAATTTATACCTCTTAAAGCATTGATAATTAATATTTTGTCGTAATATTTAATTTTGTTTAAAGGGATGTTTTTTTCAATCCATTTCCAGCGGGATGATTTTAATATTTGTTCTTTTAAGTAGCTGCGGTATACTCCTTCAATACAACCACTTTGAAGCAGAGGCGTATGTATTTCATTGTCTTTGACAAATAATATATTAGCAATACTTGTTTCAACAATATTATCATTTTGATCTAAAATAATACTTTGGTCAGCATCATATTTCAATGCAAATTTCAAGGAATTATCATAGATGTCTCTACTTGTAGTTTTATAATTTGTTTTTTCGCTATTAATTTTATCATCATAATAGAAAATTAATTTTTTAAAAATACTCGATTTATGTATTTCGCTTTTAAACGCTTGTGAAATAATTTCTATATTGTTATATCCTATATTTAATCTAATGTTTTTTTCAAAACTAGTAGTAGATATTTGATTATTAATCTCGGATAATAAATAGTCAGAAGATGGAATAGATTTAAAAGGAAAAAAATGACGCCATGTTTTTTCAATACGTTTGTAATGATAAGGCCATAGTCTTATCTTTTTTCCTTGCATGAGCATTGTTTCAAAAAACAAGCTATTCTTTTGATTCATTTTCTATCCAGTATTTTGATTGAATAAGTATGGCTATCAAAAAGTAAAAGAAAAATCCATTTTTTGCGGTTTCTATCAAATCGCTAAATAGAAGATTAACTAATAAAATTATATAAGACGCACCCAATGTAAGAACTATGCGTTTGTTGAACTTATTTGTACTTTGATGATAATATTTTTCTATATAAAATAAGAATAATATATTAAGTCCAAAAAACAAAATAAAACCAATGTACCCTTGTTCTGAAATCATTAATAGAAAGTAATTGTGACATGAGAGATTTAATCTATTATCACTTACCCATGTGTGAAAATGGTATAGAGAATAAGGTTTGTATGTAAAAGGAAAATTATTAGGTCCTACACCTACTATTGGATGTGCCAAAGACATTCTTAACACACTAATCCACATGTTTAATCGTTCCATACTGCTGGCATCTTTGCCTTGAAAAGTAGCAATTAAATGATCTTTAAAATTGCCATGCATAACTGTTTTAGTAAAGTCAGGTTGTAATTTTAAATAATTATATTCTTTTGAAAGCATAAATACAATTCCTAATGCTAACAATGACATGAGAATAAAAGCGTGAATACTTTTTCTTCTTTTTACTAAAAAAGTAAATAAAAAAGCACTTATAAGAGCAATATAACAGGATCGAGTATAGGAGAAATATATAGCTATCAAGATAATAACAGCACTATAGACTAAAAATAATCTGAGAAGTGTTCCTTTTTTTAGCCAGCTAATAGCCAATAGTATGAAAGGAAAAAATAGGGACATCGTTGTAGCATATAATACGTGATTTGCGTAGAAAGGCAAAGAGAATTGATTCGTTTGCTCAAAATCAAAATTCCCAATGATTGTTCGAACAAAACTATATAAAATCGTGAAAAACAAAGGAATAAAAAAGACCCAAAAGTACGTTTTTAATTTTTCGGTTGTTTTTATGATTTGGAATGAAGCCATTAGAAATGCGCTAATGTACCATGTTTTTGCTAAGGTATATTTTAATGCAATTATTTTGTTTTGTGCTGTTATAGTTGTAACTATTGACCATAGAAAAAGTATAATTATACCTATGAGTAATGGGTGTTTTATTAATTGTACAAAATGTTTTTCTTTTTTAAATAGAATATGTAACCAATACATTGCCGAAATACCCATGCATAAAAATTCTGTAGGGAAATCTGTGGATAAACTTCTATCAAAATCATATACAATACATAATGGAATGGATGCAATAAGTATCCAATAAAAAAATGTATAATGCATCCCTAAGAAAAGGCCTGAAAAAACTATAAAAGGAATTGCTGAAACAAATGCAATATCAAAATATATACCCGTAAGAACGAATATCAAAACCAAAAAAGAAAAACCCAAAATTTGCTTTTCTACAGAAATTTTTTGAAAAAACAAAGAGAAATTCAATTATATACTATCTTTTAAAAATTTATACTGTAAGGATAAAATCGCTACCAATAATGCGGCTATAAATGTTCCTAATGTACTAAAAAGAACAATCATCCAGCGAATAGGGTTTGATTTTTTTTCAGCGGGAAATGCTTTTTCTAATACGGTGATAGCAGCTATATAATCGTTTGTAGATACTTGGTATTCAGTCAATGATTTGTTTAGGGATTTTAACTCTTCTGCTAATTCTGAAGATTTCAACTGTGAGGCTGATTTTTCTGCTATTTCTTTTTCAAGCATTTTTACTATCTTTAATCTATTCTCTTTGATAGGCTCTATAGATAGTTGATTGATTTTATCTGCAATATCATTTACCATTTTAGCACATAAATTTTTATCGGTATCTAATAAAATGATTTCAATAGCGTCTCTATCATTTTTAAAAGCAACATAGTTTTTCAAGAAATCTTCTTTTGTTTTTGTATAAATAAAAGCTTCATTTTTGCTATATCCATAATGAGAAACCAGCTGATACTTATTGATGATATAA